>JAAEOZ010000058.1 GCA_024222685.1 Gammaproteobacteria bacterium
CTCGGTTTTCATCACATCAGTATGCAAAGCACTGCCATGATCGAATGGGTTAATATTCTTTTCGATACCATCCGGGTTAACGTGAACTATCAGATCCATGCCGCAGGATTTCGCCATTTCGTCTCGAAACTGGTACATCGCCTGAAATTTCCAGCGGGTGTCCACATGCAATAATGGGAATGGTGGTTTGCCGGGATAAAAAGCCTTTTTAGCCAGATGTAACATCACCGAAGAATCTTTACCCAACGAATAAAGCATGACGGGGTTATCAGCCTGCGCCATTACCTCGCGCATAATATGAATGCTTTCGGCTTCCAGCTGATCGAGATTGGATAATTGCTCGCCGGGCACCGAAGGCTTAAAGGTCGATCGTGGCCGAACTTCTATTGAGCCACCCTGATAGGCAAAGGTACCCAGACGAATGATATTGCCTGATTCGCACTCGATATCATGACTACCATTTGAAGCAGCCAGCTTCCTGATGCCAGCCGTTAGCTGACCATGTGGCCAGACCATCAGATTCTTGCCACCAGCCAGTATTTTTAATGCTGCCAATAATCGTTCCGAATCACCTATATCGTCCAGATATAACCAGCGCCGCCCCATTCTCCCATCGTTAGCAAACAATACTGAGTCAGACTGCTCTCCATCATGTAACTGAAGCACCAGAGACATAAAACGCTTTTGTCTGGCCTGATTATCAAGTTGAGTGACTACTTTTAATATTGGGCTCTGACCATTTTCGTCCTTGATATCCTCGAGTTTAAGGCAGGCAGGTAACAGGCCTGAGGACTCGAGTAATCGTTCCGTTGTACGTAGTGTTTGTCCAGCCGATTCCTGTTTTAAAGCCTCCTGTACCGATTTGGTATCCCAGTAAAGGGCCTGTCCTTGCTCGTTGGCTCTGTTTTTATAAATTAAATCTGGTAATGTCACGAATTACTCCACTGTTGTCGCATTATGCAATTATCGATAAATATCTAGGGATTACAATCATTTTTTTGCGGATATATACTAGTATGAGAGATAATTAACATATTACGACATAATCGATCTGCAGTCACCCAGAAATTGCTGGCATAAACATGCATAGCTGACCCACCGGGAAAGGCATGGTATTTCTGTAATTTAAAACATGATAGCGAGATAAATAGAACTCGTTTAACCTACTATCAGGCTACGGGTGACCAGGAATCAGGTAAAGTATGAATAAGCTCGAAAGTATTGGTTTCAGTGACTGGTTTCGAAGTCGCCTCGACGCCGACAAAGCTTCAGATCATGATATAGCTCGTGTAATTGCAGTACACAAAGATAGATATAGTTTAACCGATGGTATTAGAGAGGCTTTTGGTGAACTCTCAGGAAATCTTTTCTATTCCGCAAATTCTGCTATAGATCTGCCGACAACAGGTGACTGGGTTTATGCTGATTTTTATGACGATGATACACACGCTATCATCCATGGCTTAATTCCAAGGAAAACACTGCTTAAAAGGAAGACAGCAGGAAAACTGGTCGATTTTCAGCTTATTGCAGGAAATATTGATGTTGCCTTTATTATTCAATCGGTGGATTACAATTTTAATCTTGGTAGACTGGAACGTTATCTTGTTATGGTCAATGAAAGCGGGATTACCCCGGTAATTCTACTGAGCAAGTGTGACCTCATTCCACAACATGAAGTGGATGAATTTATTAGTAGCATTTCGAATATCGCTCCTCATGTTCTGGTACTGGCATTTAGTAATTTGAGTGGTGAAAATGTTGATTCTATAAAGTGTTCCTTTGAGCACGGTAAAACATACTGTTTACTCGGCTCCTCCGGTGTTGGCAAAACAACATTGTTAAATAGCCTGCTGGGTAATGGACAGTTCGAAACCCAGTCTGTCAGCAAAAAACATAGCAAAGGCAGGCACACTACAACAAGCCGCGAACTAATACGATTAGAGAATGGCGTAACACTAATAGATACTCCGGGCATGAGAGAGCTTGGTAACCTGTCAGTAGAGGTCGGCATTGACGAGACATTTCCGGAAATAACCGAGTTTGCTCAGCGCTGCAAATTCAGCAATTGCTCGCATACCAGTGAAACAGGCTGTGCAATTTTATCTGCTATAAAGTCAGGTGAATTATCTGAACAACGCTACAAAAACTACATCAAAGTAACTAACGAGTCTGCGTTCAACGAGATGTCTTATTTCGAGAAAAGAAAGAAAGACAGGGCATTAGGGAAGTTAATCAAATCAACTGTAAAAAACAAATTCAGATAACGGCACCTGAAATATAATAACATGACGGATAGCGCCATTGCTTATACCTGCTGATTCTACCTTTTCATTTTAGAAGCCCAGATCGCCAGTTTGTGGCGCATTGATTTTATCGAAATATCAATCTCAGGTATGGGTTGTATTACCTTGTCATGAACCAGTAAACGGTAAATATATTGCACCTTTTCATCGGCTGAATCGGTAGGCTCAAATTCGACAACACCACGTTTTTCGCCATAGGCCATACCTTCGGCAATTGCTTTTTTTACCATTTCCTTTTCATTCTTCAACTTCTTCATAATCGATCTCTGTTGTGGCCATTTATATAATCATCAGTGTTCCCTGCTAGATTCTAACTGCTTAAATTGCCAGCAATTATACTCTAAAAAGCAATATTACCTCATGGCTGTATTTGTTATGATGAAGCTTCGGAAAAAAGGTCGTTGAATTTTTATGTCACTCGGAAAATTATTTAAGTCTCTAACTGGTGGAAGTACAGGGAACAAAGTACCTGAAAGTATCACCTACAAAGGATTCACTATCGAAGCTGCGCCGATTCAGGAATCCAGTAGTTATCGAACTGCTGGTTTTATTATTGGAGAACTTGATGGAGAAACCAGGCGAATTCAGTTTATCCGAGCCGATCAACATAATGACAAACAGAAGGCTATTGATCACTCGTTTACAAAGGGCCGACAAATTATCGATGAGCAGGGCAATAAACTGCTAGAACGAAGTCTGTTATAAGACTGAGGTTTTCGATACGGAATACCTGGATCAAACGAGTCGTTTTGAGAATTATTTACCACCGTGGATAAATTCCGATATTGAACCTACACTAATGTATTGCTTGCCAAAAACCGTTTAGGCAATATTGATTTGACACAATTTATACCGAAATTCGAGCGATACTCCAGGAAGTAGATAACCAAGAGGACATAAAATGAGCGACCAGAACCCTTACTCAACACCCGATGCTTCACTGTCAACGGGCAGCTCAGGCACCTACAGCCCGAACATATTTTCTTTCAATGGACGCATCGGGCGGTTGCGTTATCTGGCTTATAACACCGGGGTTAATCTGATACTAACGGCTATCATGATTCCGCTACTTGGCGCTTCTGGAATGATGGCCGCTGGCGGCGATATGTCAACCATGTTCAGCGGAATTGGTGGCATTGCTATTATTCTTTTTTATATCGCCACCATCATCATCTCCATCATGTTCGGCAAGCGTCGACTTAATGATCTTAACCGCAGTGGCTGGTTTGCTTTATTGTTTATCATTCCGATTGTTAACCTGCTGCTAGTTATATATATGGTTTTCTTTTCCGGCACAGATGGTGACAATAACTATGGCCCTCAACCATCTCCAAATACACTGGGAGTGAAAATACTCGGCCTTTTGTTTCCGGTATTGATGCTACTGGGAATTGTAGCTGCAGTATTAATTCCAGCAATGCAATAAAATTAAGGACTATTTAATGAGCAACATCTACGCGGCCCCGGAAGCGGAACTGAGTAATAATGCCTCTGGCGAACGTGTCGGCGGTAATATTGAAGATGCTATCGCCGGTAATATCGAAATCAGCATGACCGCTACCATGGGTGATGCCTGGCGTAAGCTAAAGGGCTTTAAAACTGTCTGCCTGCTAGCCAGCCTGCTTTATATCGCTCTGGCTATAGTTGCTAACTTTATCAGTTTTCCAGTTATCTTCGGACTGGTGGCAATTGGCGCAGACGAAACCAGTGCTGGCCTGATCGGCTCGCTTTTGCAGATGATAATCAGCATCGCCATATTGCCTGTTATTATCGGCATCCATATCCTCGGTATGCGTCATGCCGAAAACAAATCAACCACTTCAACCGCGATATTCGGTTACTTCAATAAGATCCCCGGCCTGTTTTTATGCTATTTTGTCATGATAATCCTGATCATGATCGGTATGGCTTTGCTGGTTTTACCCGGTATTTATCTGATGATCGGCTACATGTTTTCTATGCATTTGGTGGTTGAAAAGAATATGCCTGCATGGCGTGCACTGGAAACTTCGCGCAAGGCGCTTACCCGGGTCTGGTTCCGATTTTTCGGACTATATCTTTTGATCGTGGTGATTAACTTGCTAGCTGCAATTCCTTTGTTTATTGGTTTGATCTGGACGATCCCCTGGTCAGTACTGACTATGTCGATGGTTTATACGCGTCTTTTTGGCGCCGAAGCGCATACGCTGGCCGACTAAGGGGCTGTATTTTTGCTGGACACCGCTTATCGCGTCGAGATCCCCGGTGGAATTGAACTCGAAGCCCACGTAGTCGGTCCGGTAGCGCGTTTCCTGGCATTTTTTATCGATTTTTTTCTGCGCGGCATATTAATGGTTATCGCAGCAATCGCGACTATTCCGTTTGGTGAAATGGGTGCCGGGTTCTGGTTTATTATCTGGTTTTTTATCGAATGGTTTTATCCTGTACTGTTCGAAGTTTTTCGACGAGGCCAGACTCCAGGTAAAATCGCACTCGGCATTTCTGTAGTGCAGGACGATTTAACCCCAGTCACTTTCGGCACATCGTTAGTCAGAAACCTGTTACGCACAGCCGATTTTATGCCATTCTTTTATCTCGCTGGACTGGTCACAATGCTATCTAATAAGCGTTTTCAGCGCCTCGGTGACCTTGCCGCTGGTACACTGGTTATCAGCATTCGAGAGATGTCGAAGGCGACCCGAATAGATAATATGACTCCATTAGCACCACCCACGACATTATTACGATCGGAACAGACGGCATTGATCAATTTCCTGCAACGCAGCCCACAACTGTCGGAACCACGTCAACAGGAACTGGCTAGAATCCTTGATGAAGTCACGCATAGCGGCTCAGATAATCGGGTCGAACAACTGCACCGCATGGGGGCATGGTTTCTGGGCCTGCGATGAAACAGCAATCATTTGAACAACAACACCAACAACGCTGGGAAGATCTCGAGTCACAGCTTGATAAGTCGAATAAAAACCGCGACAGCGCCCAATGCGCCGAAACTTATATGGCAATATGCCAACACCTGGCACTGGCTAAACAGCGGCTCTATGATGCTACATTAATAGAGAGGCTGAACAAGCTGGTTATGCAGCTATATCGTGAACTTTATCGTTACAGATCAGAGTCGCGACTCAATTTCTATGCATTCTTCGTACAGGATTTCCCACTGGCACTTTACCGCCATCGCTATTTTATCGCACTGGCAATACTGGTTTCGATAGTCCCCGGGCTTGTTGCCGGGCTGTGGATTTATTTTGACGATACTGCCATTTACAGCGTTCTCGATAGCAGTAGTGTTCGTCAGATCGAGGACATGTATGACCCTGCCGCACGTATATTGGGAAGAGAGCGTGAGTCCGAAACCGACATTTTCATGTTCGGTTTTTATATCCAGAATAATATCAGCGTTGCTTTTCGCTGTTTCGCGGCCGGTTTACTAGCTGGAATTGGTACCTTGTTTGTACTGTTTTTCAATGGGCTGCATATCGGAAGTATTGCCGGGCATCTTACCCGCCTCGACTATGTCGACACTTTTTATCCATTCGTCGTTACTCATGGCGCCTTTGAACTAACCGCTATCGTTTTCAGTGGTGCGGCAGGTTTCAGGCTCGGATATGCGGTATTACAGCCCGGAAACTATAGCCGGCTAGATTCCATTAAACTGGCGGGTCGTGAATCAATTCCAATGATATACGGCATTATCCTGATGCTGATTATTGCGGCTTTTATAGAGGCTTTCTGGTCATCCAGCACCAGCCTGCCAATCAGTGTTAAATATACGGTTGGCAGCATTTGCTGGCTTATGGTTTTGCTCTACAGTTTTTCCGGGCGCCGATATGGACCTCGATAAATTACAGTTCAAAGCCAGTGTGCGCTCTGGATGGCAGGCGCTTGATCTTGGCTTTTTAATGGCCAGAAACTGGTGGCGACCACTATTTGCAACTTCTGCGCTACCACCGGCGCTGCTATTGATTCCCCTGCTGATTCTTCTATGGGAGCATCCTTTGTGGGCGGGATTTATCATCTGGTGGCTAAAACCATTCTGGGAACGGTTACCATTATTTCTTGCCAGTCGAAATATCTTTGCCGAA
>JAAEOZ010000059.1 GCA_024222685.1 Gammaproteobacteria bacterium
ACATACGGTCGGATGATTTACTGCGCAACGCCTTGGCAAGAGTCGGGTAATTTGTCGGTTAGTCAGTGGCATAACGCGCGAACCGACTTTTTTATCGTGTTCATTAATTTCGGTTAAGCCTGTACCCAGTATCGACACGTGTGCGTGCTTTTCGAGGTAGGCAATCTGTGTTGCAAACCGATCAGGCTCTGAAATATCATCTGCATCCATCCTAAAGAAATAGGCTGGTTGCAACGATAGGGACCAGTCGATAGCAAAGTTCATGCACGTGGCCAGGCCGCAGTTTTCCTTACCCTCTACAATGACGAAGCGCTCGTCCAAAGACGCGTGTTTCATTATTACCGCTAGCAACGTATCAGGGATAGGCCCGTCAATAACAATAACATAGAGGAAATCAGAATAGGATTGCGACCGAATGCTGGTAATAGAGTGCTCGAGCCATTGCGGATTATCCCGACCATAAACCCCCATTGCCACTATCGATTCAACACGGTGAACCTTATAACGACTGTGCTTTATTGAAAAATTTGGGGTCAATGGTTTGTCCGAGATAAATAACTGGCGAAGAGTGTAACGAAAAACACGCCTGGATTGCACTAGTTTGAGGCAATTATTTCCCCAAGAACAATCGCTTTGTATCTCGGACTACGCGAATAATCTTCCATATATTCATGATTGCAGCCGTGTAAACCACCAACAATGCCATGAAAG
>JAAEOZ010000060.1 GCA_024222685.1 Gammaproteobacteria bacterium
TATAGGTAATCACTCGGCAGTGGTACTGGAGCTACGACGCAACGAAAATGGAGACTCTCTAAAATCAGCTGAAATATTGCAGCAATGGCTCGATGAAACCAGACCGAAACTACCGCCGAGTATAAGGATTGAAGTTTTTAATGCGCGCTGGGAGCTGATAAAAGACCGCATATTACTACTACTGAAAAACGGTGGGGGTGGCCTGATACTGGTATTGCTTATTCTCTATTTATTTTTATCGGCACGCGTTGCGTTCTGGGTTGCAGTTGGAATCCCGGTGTCATTTATGGCCACATTGGCGGTTCTCTATCTGCTTGGTGGCAGTATCAACATGATCAGTTTATTTGCGCTGATTATGGCGCTCGGCATCATCGTCGACGATGCTATTGTGGTCGGAGAAGATGCACAGGCACACTACGAACTGGGTGAAGACCCCCTAATGGCCTCGCAGGGTGGGGCCCATCGCATGCTGGCACCAGTAATGGCATCCTCTTTGACTACCATCGCAGCGTTTATGCCGCTAATGTCAATCGGCGGGCATATGGGAAATATGCTGTCGGCAATTCCGGTGGTAATTGTCTGTGTCATCATTGCTTCATTGATCGAAAGTTTTTTTATTCTGCCCGGCCATTTACGACATGCATTTGTCCATAGCCATCATAAACCCGAATCGACGTTTAAACAGGGCCTGAACAGGGGTTTTGATTTTTTTCGAGAGCATATATTCCGCCCCCTGGTTAGACTGGCAATTGAGTTTCGCTGGACGACTATCGCGGCTGCAATCGGATTTTTAATATTCGCTATCGGACTCTTTCTGGGCGGCCGCACCGGCTGGCAGTTTTTCCCCTCGCCTGAGTCAACAACTGTATATGCCAATATAAGATTTGTCGCCGGCACCTCGCAACAATCTGTCGATACATTTTTAAACAATCTGGAGCAGGCTTTAACCGACACAGTTGAATCTTACGACGAAACCCTGCTATCGACCTATTATACGATGCATGCATCATCTTCCGGTCGCGGGCGCGCTATCGAAGGGGAGCGAAATGGTTCGATTTATGTCGAGCTACTAAGCTCCGAATATCGTCAGACGACGAACCAGCAATTCATTAATAACTGGCGCCAACGTGTGCAACAACCGGCAGGGGTTGAAAATTTCACGATAACCTCGCGTCGAGTCGGCCCTCCTGAACGCGATCTCAATATACGGCTTACGGCTGCTACACCACAACGACTTAAGAACGCTGCACTCGATCTGTCAGAAGCACTCGGTAATATTCCCGGCGTATCTGCGATTGATGACGATCTACCCTATGGACGTGAGCAGTTGATATTCTCACTCACAGCAGCGGGCAAAGCCCTGGGTCTGTCGATTAAAGATCTGGGCAGGCAACTACGTGCAGCCTATGATGGCATCATCATACAACGCTTCCAGCAGGGTGCTGACGAAATAGAAGTACGATTGCAACTCCCCGGACGACAGCAGAGACAGTTGAGTAGCCTGTTACAACTACCGGTTAAACTGCCAAACGGAGAATTCGTGCCACTGCAAAGTGTTGTTGAATGGCAGTCGAATCAGGGCTTCGAAGCCTTACGCCATTTTAATGGACAGCTATCAGTCGATGTTACAGCCGACGTAGATGCAGATACCAATAATACGCTGGATATCGTACAGGGGCTGCAACAGACAACTTTACCATCACTGGCCAGTCAATACGGTATCCAGTACAGCATCGAGGGTAGCTCGGCGAGTCGCCGTGCCACATTTTCAGATATGGCTACGGGCGCTTCTATAGCCCTGTTGCTGATGTATCTGGTATTAAGCTGGGTATTCTCTTCCTACGGCTGGCCGCTACTGGTCATGCTCGGTATACCCTTGGGTATCACCGGCGCGATCCTCGGACACTGGATAATGGATATGAATTTAACTCTATTATCCTTATTTGGCTTTTTCGGGCTATCTGGAATTGTGGTTAACGATTCGATTATTCTGGTGATATTCTATCGACAGGTTCGTGATAAAGGCATAGCTATCAATCAGGCACTCGAAGAAGCCGCCTGCCAGCGTCTGCGTGCGGTGCTTTTAACATCACTCACCACTATAGCAGGATTAACCCCGCTACTATTTGAAACTTCGCGCCAGGCCCAGTTTTTGATCCCTATGGCAGTCTCTATTGCTTTTGGTCTGGCCTTTGCGACCATATTGATATTGCTGGTGATTCCAGCCATGCTTTCGATTTATGAACAGGTCGCTTACTGGTGGCAACAGGATGACAATGAAAATTCAACTCTCGAACCTGGAAAAGGAACAACTTAAGTCTGTCGCGTTACCGATCTGGCAAAATATCGTCGATGCTTCACGCAATCAGGACTATGCTCGTTTTTCACGTGGATTTTCCAGTGAACTACGCGCCAAATTATCGGAACAACACTTTCGCATGAGTTGCCAGGAAATTCCATTATTGACGACTATCGATTCTGATTTCGAATTTATCGATACTGTTCAACGTGAGAAAGGCGTGACCATTCTCTGGCGATTGCGGAGTACAGATTATGATGGAGAATTTCTTGGAATCCTGACCCTTCAAAGCGGCGTGTCCGGTATGGAAATTAGCGGTGTTTCAATTAACTAGCCTTTTTTTTCAATCGATTAACTTCACATACAGAATACTTTTGCTGCATTAATTCATCGATGATATTTCTAATCTGTTCACGGCTATAGAATCTGCACAGATAGGCATCCACACCAATATCAGCAAAAGTTTTCAATTCCGCTTTTTCACCCAAAGGTGCATATAGCATAACGGAAATTTGATATATTTCCTTGTCCCGGCATAACTCAGCTACGACCTCAAGCATCGCCTCGAGTTCGTTTCCTGCATGAATAATCAGTAGTTGGAACGGGTTGCTATGCACCGCATTTTTCAAGGTCAAATTGATTGCATCGATATCATTTATGGTGGTCACCGTGGCACCGATCGAATCTAGAAAACCCCGTATACTGCATTGACTCACAGGATTATGGTCAACCAGAAGTACATTTGTTTTACTAATTAATTCCAGACCTGTATCCGAACTTGCTTCATCAGCCAGCACCAGATTTAGACTGACCTTAAAACAGCTACCTTCGCCAGGACTCGAATCGACAGTAATTTCACCATCCATTAGTTCTATAATTCTGTGGCTCATCGCAAGTCCCAGGCCAGTCCCTCCAAAACGCCTGCTGATAGATTGATCTACCTGCGAAAAGGCCGCAAACAGGTTACCTTGTCTATCAGAGTCAATGCCTATGCCCGTATCTTTAACCTCAAGCCCAATCAAAGCAGTCCTGCCTCTTAGCACGGAGACGCTGATTGCCAGGCAGATATAGCCAGACTCTGTAAATTTGACAGCATTATTGAGCAAACTATAAATTACCTGTGCTATGCGTGTGGAATCACCAATCAGTAAACGTGGAGACCTTGCCTGATAATCAAAAATTAACTGCAGGCCTTTGTTTGACACATCGATAGCAACACTCTCCAGACATTCGAGTGCTACCTGCTCGAGATCGAAAACTGTATTTCCCATTTCGATATCGTCATCGAGCTGACTGAAATCGAGTATATCGTTAATAATCCCTAGTAACCTGTTGCCCGATTGATTGATAACCTGGACGTACTCCTGCTGCTCTTCATCAAGTTTCGTATCTTCCAGTAGTTGTGCCATACCTAACACACCACTCATTGGCGTTCTGATCTCGTGACTCATCGTGGTTAGAAACTGAGATTTGGCTACTGCCGCAGCCTGCGCCTGATCGAGAGATTTCTTCAACTGCTTTGTCATTTTGTTGAATGAATGTCCGAGTTCACCAATTTCATCATAACCTCTCACAGCTACCTGATAGTCCAGCTCACCGCCTGCAATACGACGAGTTGCCCGCGCCAATCTGGTAATCGGTTGTGATAACCTTCTTGAGAACAATAATCCAAATATCAGTACCAGAATCACACAGCAAATGCCCAGTAATACGATACTATCCTCAAGTTGCTGGCCTCCTTCAAAAGCTTCGATTTCATCAATTTTCACCAACATACCCCAATGGAGCCGGGGCAGGTAACGCCACGCTGCGATGGTATCCCGATTTCGATAATCTCGATAACGTCCACTCGAAGATTCACCTTTGGCAGCTAGCTGCAATGGCACATACTTATCTTCGCCTGGCTCCAGATAGTGCATATAACCCGCAGTACTTTCATGGCGCAGCGGTGAAACCAGTAAAAGCTTATCAAACTCCTGCTTTACCAACATCACTTCGCCGCTGTTTTTAAGGCCTGTATAATCCGTAGCAAAGGCATTAATCGCATCTATCGAAATTTGAAAAGCTATGACACCTGACGGGAACCTCTCGCTAAAAACTGGTATGGCAAGAAAAGCTGAGTAGTTGCCGCCAGAAGGTTGATACGGTTGAAATCCGGTAAAGTTGGAGCCACGCATCATCAACGACAGGTCATAAGCGTAGGCGATGGGCGCCGACTTATAGGGACCGTCGTAAAGGTTAGTTGCAAAATCTGATTTACGCTGTAGCGAAAAAACAATATCTGCATCATCGGATATCAGGTAGATATCTTCGAAATTCCCCTTTTCTTTGTAATATTCGAGGAAGTCACGAATCTCGGTATCAAGCGTCTGGTATTCTGTCGACTCTACACCCTGGTTAAGTGCCTGCGGCAAGCGCTGCAGAGCGGCTTTAGTCACCGGCGACCTCGCCAGCACTTGCCCAAGTGTTTCCTGATTATCAAAATACTTCTGGATTTGTAGAACCTTGTAATCGGCAATCGTATTTAGACTGTTTTCCACTTCATTTCGAATAGTCTGATTCGATTTATCAACAGCAATTAACCCGGTAATAATCAAAGGTATAACTGAGATCAGGATGAAAACCAGCATTAATTTTGAACTGATTCTGGTCATCGAACTATTGAGTACAAATAGCGTTGAATCACGATAATTTAAATAAAATCCGCCGAATATTGATATCTATACTTATATAGCACAGCTATATAAGTACGTTAGGGCAGATGAGAGAATCTAAATGCAGGAAAAGCTAGCTATCGGTTCCACCAACCGTGATTTGATCAATTTTGAGACTTGGCTGGCCAACCCCTACAGGAACTGACTGCCCCTCTTTACCGCAGACACCAACTCCCTGGTCCAGGGCCAGATCATTACCTACCATCGATATTTTACCCATGACTTCAGGGCCCGATCCGATCAGTGTGGCGCCTTTAACCGGCGCACCGATTCGACCGCTTTCGATCAGATAAGCTTCAGACAGCGAAAATACAAACCTGCCGGATGTAATATCGACCTGACCGCCGCCAAAATTGACTGCATATAGTCCTCTATCAACCGATGCAATTATTTCCTCCGGGTCAGACTCTCCGGCCAACATATAAGTATTTGTCATTCGTGGCATGGGCAAGTGGGCGAATGATTCACGACGGCCATTCGATGTCGATTGCGTACCCATTAGTCGTGCATTCATTTTATCCTGCATATAGCCCTTGAGAATGCCGTTTTCAATAAGCACCGTATTTTGTGCGGCCACGCCTTCGTCATCAACACTCAGCGAACCTCGTCGGTTTTCTATCGTGCCATCATCTACCACGGTACACAGAGGTGAAGCTACCTGCTCACCAATACGATTGCTAAACGCCGATGTACCCTTACGGTTAAAATCACCCTCTAGTCCATGACCAACTGCTTCATGCAACAAAACACCCGGCCAACCAGAACCCAGTACAACCGGCATGGTACCTGCTGGTGTATCTACCGATTGCAGATTGGTAGCGGCCAGACGCACTGCTTCTCGCGCATACTCATAGGGCTTGTCGGAGTCGAAAAAAGTATCATAGGAGTGTCGACCACCGCCACCGGAACTACCCTGTTCACGACGACCTTGTTCGTGCATTAAAACAGTAACATTAAGGCGCACCAGAGGTCGAATATCACCCGCCAGGGTATTATCTGTAGAGGCAACGAGAATATGGTCGATGCCACCCGATAGCGAAATTATCACCTGTTCTATTCTGTCATCGAGAGCGCGAGTGTAACCGTCGAGTTTCTTTAACAGCTCGACCTTGTCTTCAGCACTACGCCCATCCACCGGGTTTTTATGTGTGTACAGCGCTTTACCAGTGTTATTTTTAAGCACAACCTCATGACTCGCATTCTGACCCTGGCGTGCGATTGCGCGCGCATTATTAACTGCCTGAGTAATTGCATTTGACTGCAAATCATCGCAATAGGCAAACCCGGTTTTTTCACCCGACATAGCACGAATGCCAACACCTTTTTCAATACTAAATGCACCTTCCCTGATTATGCCGTCATCCATCACCCAGGATTCCTGTTGCGCGGTTTGAAAATATAAATCTCCGGTATCAATATGTTGACTGTGTAAGCCGTCGAGGAAGCTGTTAAGCCGATCGATTGTTAATCCAGTCGGCTGTAGAATTTGACCAGCGACTGTATCTAAAGTTGAGGACATAGTTGTTCCAGATTATTGAATTTGTTGCTCACTGATCGAAATCAGCTCTTTTACCTACAATAAGGCGTATTTCATCGGCCGACTGGCTACCAGAAACCAGACTAATGTAATCCATTGGCACGCCAAGTGATACCAGCCAGTCGCGTAACTCGCTAGCCCATATTTCACCGCTATCTTCACCGGGGTAGCGAATTAATATACTGTGATCGAAGGCTTTTTCCCAGTAATTTACCGCTGCTCGGACGGCTTCAAATTCTGCTATTACCGCTCCATTTCGCGGTCTGGCCCATTCATCGGCACTGATGGCGAAAATTCGCAGACTATTCGCCAGCAGCGGCGACATCGATAATCCCAGCATTAGAAATACAATTAGCCTATTTTTCAAAATTTCCTGTCCTTTTTGGGGTTTTTTTCGTTTCGCGCCTGGGTTCATTGAGTGCAGTAATTACGGGATCATCCCAACTGCCCGTCAAACTGTATTCGATTTTGATAGATTCATCGATGGGTGATTTAAGCAGATTTTGCAATAACAGCAAAGCCCAGCCAACGGTACTTCCAGCAGCAATGCTGCCAATCACCGGCAGGGCATATCGAATTTTAGGTACAACATAAATTTTTTGATCATAATCTCGATCCCGCATGCCGGTCCTGCCAACAATTTTAACTTCTGCAGCAGGTCCATCCAGTTTCATATTACGGGTATACAGACTCTGCCCTTTGAGTTCCATATTGCCTTTGATTTCATCAAATTCGAGCCCATCGAACAAAACATCTGAAAAGTCCAGTGCCAGACGTCGTGGCAATGCACTCAAACTAAACAGCCCAACAAAGCGGCCCGAACCGGGTTCTACGTCTTTTAGTATCCCGTCCTTGAGTTTTAGACGCCCCTTACCACGGACAATATCCCAGTTGGGATCCATAATCGGACCCGGCCATTCCAGCTCTCCGCTAAACTTGATTTCGCCGTTATGAATCGTATCGCCAAACCCAAGTGCAGCAATAGTCTGTCCAAATTCCCTGCCCTTAACAGTCAATGCGAGAAAACTGTCGTGTATCTTGGTAGCTCTACTATACAACCAGTATCCATTGGCATCGAAACGAATCCTGTTGTGTTTAAAAGTTAGCGTATCAATGAGCAGAAACTCACCATCGATACTGGTATCAACCTCCAGGTCATCTACCTCTTTACCGCCGTAGGAAAAAACTTTACTTCGAAATCTGGCATTGAAAAAGTCGCCTGGAACCCAGTTAGTGAGGCTTTCAGGACCGACTCTTGTGGCAACATGTAGGTAGTCCATAGTGATAATAGCGGGATTCTGTACCGAATTCTGCCAGGGGAAATAAAATTTACCCTTCGCTTCCCGTGACTGGATATTGCCGCTAAATCCAGCTTCTGACTGCTGCACTTGAAAATCGACGCTACTCAGCTTGCGACCAAACAACGCGATGTCCTGAACTTCCAGGTCAATTGATTGCAGCAATGGCATCAGACTTCGAGAACCGGTTTTCTGTCTCGCTTTTTCGGTCTGGTGCAATACAATCCATTCATCCAGTGGTAACTTTTCTAATTGCCCGTACAGATGAATACCACTTACCTGTCTCGTTTTGAGTGGCGTTGAAAATGCAAGGTCGAGATCAACCAGCTGGTAATCCTGATTATTGGACTTTTCTACTCGACCTCTTATTTTGGCATAGGGGCCGTATTGAGTGTTAAACAGGATATCTTCGTTGCCCTGTAGCACCAGGTTTCCAGCAATTTGTCGATTGTTAGTCGACTCTTTACTATAGGGGGCAGGCAAATATATCGATGTTCCCTGGAGATTACTTTTAGCTTTGACAATCAATGCCGGACTAGTACCAGTTTGTGACGAGTTAGCGATGGCCAGATTCACATTCCACTGACTTCTACCTTCGATCCCCTGAATCAGGCTTTCGGGCAACAAATTTAACAACTGCGCGGTATCAATCAGGCCACTGGCCTTGATCAAAGTTTGCTGATTGCTCTGATCGGTATTAACATCAATTTCAACGGGATCATTATAAAACAGGGCCTTAATGCCTTTTGCCTTTATCGAATCACCGGTCACAGTTAACAGCCCCTGCGCCTTTGACAGCTCGACTCCCCAGGCAGGTGCCTGCATCGCCGCGTTATCAAGTTGGATTTTTACTCTGACGTCTTCTTTCTGTTTTTCGTCTTCCAGTGGTAAAAACAATTTTATATTGGCTTTTACCACTCCACTCGGATGTTGAAAATTGCTAGCTATACTCCGGTATTGTTCACCCACAGGAGATGCCAGCCATGTTTCTAAAGCTTTGCCGGTATCAGCGACAGCATGGATATCGGCATTAATTGAAGTGTTCGCATATGTTGGAAGCTGGATACTGGCCCTGGCCTTTTCGACGCTGTCATAATTGACGCTATCGATCTCAATATTAACCCCCATATTGTGGAACCGTAGTCGTGCTTGGGCCTGTTTTGCGATAGCCCAATCCGCATCGAACTGCACTTCAGCATTTTTTAAATCGAAATAGGCATATAGTTCCCCCGATTTATCCTCATCCAGTTCGTCTATGCTTTGCAGTCGACCATGATAAAGCAAATTTCCATTGGAGATATCACCTGCTCGGATACCATCATCGATCCATTCAAGTGCCTCCTGCGGTAGCAGCTTTACCGGTAGATAGTTAGATTTTCGGCTGGCAATACCCTGATCGAATTCCAGATGCAGAGACATAAAAGGTGAAGAACGCAGGTCACTTTCCATCCACACACGTCCACCGACACGAATATCCTGGTTTTCTGCCTTTAGATCTGAAATTGATAGCATAAACTCATCTCCCGAATACCCTAGCTCAGCTCTGGCAACAAATGAGTCTATCTGAAAAGGGGCTCTGAACTGATCACCAAAATCGACAGTCAGGTGGTTGCTTGAGAGCTCTAATCTCGCCTGATGATTTGCATAAACAACTTCAGCATCGAGCTGATCAATACCGGGGAATAACTCAACTCTACTGCTCTTGAGATTTTCCAGTTGAGCACTGACCTTTATTCTAGAGGGATCGGCCATAGGTAACTGTAGCCAGATATTACCCACAGAGCCCTGTAAATCACTTTTGCCGACTAATTCCTTATATTCGCCTGGCAGATAAGAACCAAGCAAACCACTGTAACTGGGAATATCAATACTCTCTATCCATCCCTGAATCTGTTTACCATCTGGCTGTGGTATGACGCGCAATTGCATATCAAGGTCGGGAAGGTTTTTATCGCTGACAAACATTTTTTCTATATGGTTCGACAAATGCCAGTACTTACTCTGCTTTTGAGCGCTAAAACCCATTGTAAATTGAAAAGGTATTGCTACTTCGTCAAGTTTCGGTTGGTAACTCGCCTTATTGATTTGCACTGTCCCGTTGATATCGCTGATATGATGCTTTTGTAAATTGATCCACACCTGCCCTGCCAGTTCTACTCGACGGTAATCTTTTAATGACAAACCTAATAAATCGGCAATGGGCGAGAGTTTAATTCGTTCCGATTGCAGATAAACCAGACCCTCATCACCCTCTAACAGGGACCTTAGATTTAGTTCGCCTCCAAGAGAATCAGGTAAACTGGCCGATAACTGAACGTGGGTTACCTGTTCGTGATGCTGGATATCGACAAGAACATTATTAATGTGGTAGATACGTTGACGACTATCATCTTCGATTATCATGCGCCTGAATTCGAGCTGCATGAAATGTGGTATAGAAGATAACCAGTCTTCCAGATCACCGAACGCATCACCACTTTCAGATGCTATAAGGCTGATATCGTTCAACCACCATTGTTTATCGCTATCTTTCCTGATGACGAGTTTTTCTACGCTTCCTACCATTTCAAGCACTACCGGCGTTCCAAGTACCAGGCTATCCCAGAGATCAAACTGAATCGAGAGAACATCAATCGCAATTGGACGACGATGATCAGGTAAGGTAATCGCCGTTTTTTCCAGCTCCAGTATCGGATCGATTCCATTCCAGTAACATCGAATATCTCCAAAACTGATGCCAGGCACCAGTTCGTGCGAAACCCAGGTTTCAATATCGGCGCGGAATAAACCAACATTCGCCAGCGTAAGGCGCAATCCGGCCACAATTAAACCGGCCAAAATCAACAACCATATCAGAGTTCTTGTAATGTATCGGAACAGGCTAAGCATTTGTCCCTGCTTTACAAGGCGTATTTAAACCGGTACAACATCATAGGTTTCCTGAGTAAAATGAGTTTCCACCTGTAATTTGACCGGAATTTCGATAAAGGTTTCCAGTTCGGCAAGACTAGCAGCTTCTTCATCCAGTAAACGGTCGATAACGTCCTGATTCGCCATTACCAGAAGTTGGCTGGCCTCGTCATAAAGTCGGGCTTCACGGAGTATTTCGCGGAATATTTCATAGCAGACGGTTTCAGTCGATTTGTGCGACCCACGACCGTGGCATACTCGACAGGTTTCGCAAAGTACGTGTTCAAGGCTTTCGCGCGTACGTTTGCGCGTCATTTCAACCAGCCCTAGTGGCGAAACATCGCAGACCTGAGTCTTGGCGTGATCTTTATCCAGGTATTTTTGCAGGGATTTTAATACCAGACGCTTATGCTCTTCACGATCCATGTCGATATAATCTATGATGATTATTCCTCCGAGGTTGCGTAGCCTTAATTGTCTAGCTATTGCCTGCGAAGCTTCGAGATTGGTCTTAAAGATGGTTTCTTCGAGATTTTGATGACCAACGAATGCGCCGGTATTAATGTCTATCGTAGTCATCGCCTCAGTCTGATCGATAATCAGATAGCCGCCTGATTTAAGGTTTACCTGCCGGCCAAGCGCTCTCTGAATTTCATCATCTATATTATATAAATCAAATAGTGGTCGTTCACCGGGATAGTGCCCTATCTGTGCAGGTAGATCAGGAATATAACGATTCGCAAATTCAATCATTTTCTGGTAAGTCTCACGGGAATCAACTTTAACAATATTCGTTTCGCTACCAACCATATCACGCAAGGTGCGGATAGAAAGCGGTAAATCTTCGTGAATCACGCTACCGGAACTGGCCTTGCCAGCCCGATCAGACAATGAATCCCACAGCTTGCTGAGAAAATTAATATCGCGTTGTAATTCGTCCTCGTTAACACCTTCAGCGGCAGTTCTTACAATACAGCCGCCAGTATGATTATCGATCAGACATTCCGCCAATAAACTACGTAGGCGCTCTCTTTCGTCTTCATCCTCAATCTTTACCGAAATTCCTATCATCGAAGAATTTGGCATATACACCAGATATCTCGATGGTACCGACAGGCCGGTTGTTAACCTCGCCCCTTTGGTGCCGATTGGATCTTTAACTACCTGTACCAGTAAAACCTGGCCCTCACGTAACAGGTCGTTGATAGGCGTACGTACCCTGGTAACTTCGGTAACATCATCTTCGCCACTAGTATCAATATCCGAAACATGAAGAAACCCGGCTTTTTCCAGGCCAATATCAATAAAGGCTGCTTCCATACCCGGCAGTACACGATTAACTTTACCCTTGTATATATTGCCAACAATGCCGCGACTACCCTGACGCTCAATACAGACTTCCTGCAACGCGCCGTTTTCTACTATAGCAACCCGCGTTTCCTGAGGTGTGATATTGACTAAAATTTCTTCACTTATACTCATACAACTTACACCGATATGCCGGCCTCATTTAACAGTTCTGCGGTTTCAAAAACAGGCAAACCCATCACCGAGGAATAACTACCTGCCAGGTGCCTGATAAATATCGCTGCTCGGCCCTGAATTGCATAGGCACCTGCCTTATCGATCGGCTCCTGACCGGCGCAATACTGGTCAATTTCTCGAGTTGACAATGATTTAAACCAAACCCGACTAATCGATACTCGACTTAAAGTATTATCTTTCAGTGCAACTGCTATTGCGCTCATCACCCGATGTTCCCGACCAGAAAGCGTAGATAATATACATCGGCAATGCTCCTCATCGACTGGCTTGCCAATAATCTTATCATCTATTGTGATGATAGTATCTGCGGCTAACACAACTGCATCGGGGTCTTTGTCACTCA
>JAAEOZ010000061.1 GCA_024222685.1 Gammaproteobacteria bacterium
GACGAAACCCACGGATTCGCTATATATAACGAAAACGTGCAGTTATCCATCGAACCTGGAAAAACCGTATCAGCTACCTTCAAGGCCGACAAACCCGGTGTTTATCCTTACTACTGCACCGAGTTCTGCTCTGCGCTGCATCTGGAAATGCAGGGTTATCTGCTAGTCAAGCCGAAAGGTTATCAGGCCAAAGCTGGCGAGATAAAAGAAGGCCAGACTTATACCAAAGCCGATTTTGATAAGCAGGTAAAAACCAATGTCGATACCCAGGCAGTTATCGATTCGGTTGTCGGATTCATCACCAGCCACAACTTCAAGGATTTTCCCGAAGTAGTAGCACTGGTTGAAGATGCTACCGATCAATTGGGTTTTGCCGAAGAAGCGAAGAAAAAAGCTGAAACCTACGCTGCGAATGGTGATTACCAGAACGCCACCCTGTGGGCTGGTCAGCACTGGCAGTATCAGGTTAAAACGGCTGATCTGGGACTGCGCGCCAAAACCTTCCTTGAGGAACACGGTGCAGTTAAGGTAGAGTAGAAGACTCTTAACTAGAAATTTAGACGCTCGACTAACAGCGGGGGGCATCATGCCCCCCGCCTATTTTTTTACAGGAAAATAAATTATGAAAATATATCGGACATTGATTGTTGCCTTTGTTGCAATATCTTCTTTATCCTTGACAAGTGTTGCGCAGGCCGACGGTGCGGCACTATATCAGGCAAAAACATGCTGGTCCTGTCATGGTAAAGATGCAAAATCACCCTTGTTACCAATCTATCCCAGGCTCGCCGGTCAAAATGCCGACTATGCCTTTAATCAAATGAAGGATATTAAATCGGGTGCGCGTGCGAATGGTCAGTCCGTCGCGATGAAGGGTGTGATGGGCATGGTGAATGAGGCTGAAATGCGTGAAATTGCCAACTGGTTAGCTAGCCAGTAAACCTTCTCAGGGGTGATACTAACCCTTGATTCAAGTCAATATTTAACTGGTATGCCTGTGTTCTAATCGGACGCTGTCTGCCTATGGAAATCTATCAATGAAAATAAATAGCATAACTCCTGCCAGCATGCTGGCATTTTGTGTGGTTACCGTCACTCAAGTTGTTTTTGCGGCCGGCTCGGTCGAATGGAATGCCGAGGGCGGGGAAAAATCACGAGCCATGTTGCTGGAACCAGACCGTGAAAACGGCATAGAGGTTTATGAAGTTTGCTCCGCATGCCATCTGCTCGAAGGCTGGGGTATGACCAATGGTACTTTCCCGCAATTAGCCGGACAGAGTCGTGCAGTACTGATTAAGCAACTGGCCGACATCCGAGCATTGAATCGAGATAATCCGACCATGTACCCGTTTGCTCTGCCCGAATCGATCGGCGACGAACAGGCGCTGGCCGATGTCACGGCTTATATCGCAACCTTACCGATGAACCCTGAAAACGGTAAAGGCGAGTGGGAGAAAGGTACGCCTGAATTTGCCCAGGGTGAAAAGCTTTATAA
>JAAEOZ010000062.1 GCA_024222685.1 Gammaproteobacteria bacterium
AAAGCAGCTTGTCGAAGGTTTATTACAGCAGTCACTCTCAGCCCTGGAGCTGGATCCGAAGCTCGCCGACGGCAAAGTTGTTACCAATGGCGATTATGTCGGCGATGGATACGGTATCTCAACCGCCGGCATGATCGAGGCGGTGAAACGCTGCGCACAACTCGAAGGCCTGTTACTCGACCCGGTTTACACCGGCAAGGCAATGGCTGGTTTAATTGACCTGTGTTCGAAAGATATGATCAAGAAGGCGAGAAATACTTTGTTTTTACATACTGGTGGCAGCCCTGGACTTTATGGTTATCGCGAAGTTTTTTCGGGATGAAACATCGATGATCAAGGGGTCAGATTAATTGATATTCAGGCACCTTAATATTATCCTGACTATTGTCGAAATGGATAAAAGTGATGACCAATCACGTTCATTTACTAGTGGCAGCTTATACAGAAGAAGGTATTGGAAAAATAAAGCCGTTTAATCAACACAAAGCCTACCGGCAATTATTTCCAAGTTACTTAACGGAAACGGATTTGAGAGATATTCGCGAAAAAATCAATAAAGGCTGGGTCCTGGGTAGTGAGGAATTCAAGCGTAAGATATATCAATTTACAAGACATCCATACTCTTTTACGGTAACATTAATTTAAATAATGATAATAGAAACGAGCTTTTAACTCTCGAGTTTACCCTAATATGTCTTGTTGAGGCTTTAGATATTGTAATGAAGGGAAATAAAATTGGAACTTTCTTTTAGACGTTATTACTTATTTTTTCAAGCATTCGTTGCATTATTGCAAGCTTGGAATATTAAAACTCGCAGTAAAATTTCCTACGTTCAATTTACCCCCTCTAATCAATTAAATAAACTTTCCCAGACTGATATAGACTATCTGGCAAAATGTGCCGATTTCCTGGTGCGCTATGGAGCTATCCGCACTGGCAGAAAGTGTTTTTTTCGCGCATACATACTCGGCTCTGTGTTACGTAAGTGGGGTATACCAGTCATTTTGAATGTGGGTTTATACAATTTAATTGGAGACTGTAAAAGACGCGGGCATTGTTGGCTTACCCTAAACGGTCATATATTTGCTGATTCTTCAACCAAAGTGGATATTTATAAAACCCGGCTAGGGTCAGGTAGCAACGGCATTTGTTATTGGTATGGAGACTTGAAAACACCATCTTCTAATATCTATTGCTAGTAGAACTACGGAAATATGAAAACCTTTGCTCTAAATCATACGCAATATGTTCCCAGCACAAAACTGACATGGCGCGAAGTTCATGGTGAATTAGTAGCGATAGATGTTAATAGCGGTGAGTACCATGTTTTTAATGCGATAGGAAAACTTATTTGGTTGTCCATTGATGAAGGATGTACCGCTCCCGAAATTCTAACTCAAATTGAAATGGAATATATTGTTAATAAAGAAACTGCACTAGCCGATTTAAATGAATTTTTAGGTGATTTATGTGATCGAGGGTTATTAATAAATAACTCTCAATAAATATCAATCTTATAGAGGAATTAATTCCTGTTTATTATGTGTCGCTATCTAGTAATTCAATTAAACGGTTATTAACGGCCATGAATGACCCACTAATGAGGAAATAAAAATGAAAGAAATTAAAAATGATAAGTTAGTAATCCTGGATTCACAAAAAATAGAGGAAAAATCTGAGGAATTACAAAAACCGTACGTTGCACCAAAATGCGATACCCATAATCCGTTAAAAATAATGAGTGCCTGGCAAGATAATTCTTCAGAATTAGAATTTTAAATATTTTGTTAGGCTGTTTAATGTCACGTATTTTTTCGAAGCGTCACTAGTAAGCTGCGAAGGCTAATTTTATTAGCCTCGAAGTTTGCCTGGAAATACCAATAAGTGAATTTTTTCAGGGTTAACTTATTATTGTCTTATATAGATTTCTCCTGGTAAGTAACAGTTTGCCCAGGTCAGTTGCTTGCTAATGACATCGTACAAACTTCCGGGTATTACTCTATCCATACAGGCTACCTCACCGAGAGTGGAAAAAGCTTTAAAAAGTATATTTAATGAGTGTCAAGAAACACACCAAGAAGCAGATATGATTTTGAGAGGGAATGGAATCCAAAATCATGAGATTATTGATTATTTACCTGACTGGATTATTAAACGACTGCCGCATTTAGACGTGCGGATGGATCCTATTATGCTTTATAGCCCAGAAAATCAGGCAGCAGCTATTGGGAAAATTGGTGATTCATTATATTGTGCCTGGAATTCAATAGCCGGTACATCTGTTAATTTTGTCTGTACTATCGATAATCAGAATAGCTCTTATGGCTTATTCCATCCAGTATTAATACCTGTTTTACGAGAAGCATTCTTAATGCACGGACTTTTGATGCTTCATAGCGCCGGAGTAAGTTGTCCCAACGGGGTTGGTGCTTTAATTATTGCAATCAGTGGTGGAGGTAAAACCACAACTGCTCTCTCTATGGTTCGCATTAATGCAAAGCTGATTGCAGATGATTTGATAGTATTAAATCCTTTAACGACATCACTTCAGGCAGAGGGCATTCCTAAGTTATTAAATTTAAAGATGGAGACAATCGGATTTTTTGAAGAGTTAAAAGCATTGCCAAATTCTTCGTTTACCAAAAAACATAGATATAAAAAGTCAGTTTCTGCAATTAAAGTTTATGGCAATAATTGCATGAAATCCTTAGCTAATATTCACGTCGTCTATTTTGTAAAGGTATCACCTGACGGCCCAGCAGTTACACGTTTAACAGTTGCTGATTCTTTAAATCGTTTAGCGCTAGCACATAGCTTTAGTCGCAACCAGAGACTCGATAGCAGATCTATTAGTGGTTTAACTGAAGCATTAAGCCTAGTGGAAGCTTATGAACTAACAACCGGACCAAATCCCGACAGATTGGGAAAATGGTTAATGCAACATTGTTGCAACCATAAAATATGAAAAAAAACGTCACTGATAGTTGTGAAAGAAAATTTGTCTGCGACATGCTGCGTGCCTTTATCGATAAAGAAACGAATAAAGCGATCGTTTCAGAACTTACCTTACCTAAAAATATAAACTGGAATTTATTGGAAGCAGTAGCCGCTAGAAATGGTTTAATTGCGATTTTACAATCCATGATTGATCCCTCCTGTATCCCCATGCGACATAAGGAAAAATGGATGCGTTATTCTGTTCAGACTTTATTTAGTTACACACAGTCAGAAAAAGTAGCGGCAAATTTTTTTGGAATTTTGAATGAGGAGGGCATACCAGCCGTTGCAATGCGCGGTATGGCGTTGTCACAATGGGTGTATTCCGACCCGATTTTTAGGCCCATGGTTGACATTGATATACTCGTTCCTTCCGATGTTAGATATGATTTTGTAGCTAATCTTGAAAAACACGGACTAAGGTGTAAAAGAACTTTGCGTAGCCAGTTTGTATATGAAATAGACAATATAAAAATTGAAGTACACTGGTCTTTTCTTACCCCTAAACGCTATCGTGCTTCAGCTAATTTTGATAGATGGCTTGATACTCGCCAGGAATTTGTAACCAAATCAGGTGCCATTTATTGTTTTTCCCCGGAAAATGAATTATTAGATTTAGTGTGCCATGCGTTTATTCATCATGAACTTGATACATTACTTAAATTAACGGATATTGCGTTGGTGGCGAGTTACAAAAATCTGGATTGGGGTTATATTAATCAATGGTGTGAAGAAGCTTCGATGACAAGACTCTTCGCTATCACATTGGGCCTTATTGATCATTTATTTGGTCTTTCTTTTTTGAATAATTTGACCCAAAAAAACACACGATCAAATTATTCGGTTAAGTTTTATAAAGCCTATTCTGCTCGGTTTTTCCAGACTGACACAGTTACTGATCTATTTCGCCGTAAACGGGCACTGCTATATGCTGCTGAAACTATCGATATAAAAATAAAACAGCTAATACGCTTTTTAAGTATCGACCAATTTTCAGAGCTAATCAAAATAACAAAAGCTTGAGTAAATAAAAGAATGCAGGGATCTAATCGCTCGCCGTCATCGGCAACAATCCAGCTTTCGGTTCTACAGTCTATATGACAAGGTCTATCGGGATGACGTACTGCAACACGCCTACGATCTGGTCAGGAAAAATAGAGATAGTGGATGGCCCACTGTTGAGTCTACTGAGGCAATGGCTAAAAGTGCGGGTCGTCCAGGTAGAAAAAGGCAGGGAGATGTGTAGGTGGCGGCAAGAAGGCTCGAAAAGGTCCACCGCAAGTGGTATCAACGTCTAATTATCTCAGGTCGGACCTGAATAACTCATTGATTCCACATGTAGATCATCTCCGGAAACGATACTGTAACGTGCTGACTGTTCACGTTTCGTACGGACATCAGAGCAAAAAATCAGGGGCTGTGTTGTGTTTCCGATTGATTTAGTGAACTAACCAGAACTGCGCTGGGACTGACAATACAGACTTCGCGGCACAGGCCGCAACCGACGCAGATTTCCTGGTCGATAACAGGTCTGGTCATCTCCCACCTGAGCGCGCCCGGAACTGGGCAGGCATATTCACAGGCGCCGCATTCGGGTCCGCTATAGGGCAGGCAGGTCTCGGTATCAATTGTTACCAGCGCCAGTCGTGGTAAATCGGATTCGGTATTCTTTTCGCTTTTGGCTATTTGCAGAGCTTCAGTTTCACAGGCATTAACGCAGGGCCAGTCTTCGCAGAGATGGCAACCGACATTGAGCAGGTCTAGCGCCGGAGTGCCCGCTGCCTGGACATCAAATTGGCCGGAAAGATTAAAGATAACATCGTGTGGGCAGGCCTCGATGCAGGCATCACAGCGCGTGCAGTTGAGCAGGAAATTCAGTTCATCCTGCGCGTAAGGCGGTCGAATCCAGTGGCGCGCTTTTTGTTTGACCTTATGATCGATGTGCTTGACGACTTCCTCGGCCGAGCGTCGAAAAGTATTTTTAAAGAAAGTTCGACGGTCCATTACATCCTCATGATCATAGGTTGCATCAACATCCACAGGTGGAATGACATGATCGTCACCACAAATAATAATATCGGTGATAAACGAAACCCCCACAGATTTTGTGCTTCACCTGAGAGGAGTTTGTGGCCACGATTGCGGATGATTTGTAGAGAGACGATGAATCCGAAGATCATTAAAGCAGTTTGCACTAAATACAGGAGATCCTGCGATAGCCACATTTGCATATGGCGTTGATGTTTCTCCATCATGGTAAGCGGTAGTGTTCCGTTGCCCAACGGATTGGTAATGACTGCCCACAGGTTGCCCCCTTCGCGAATCAGATGATTCAGGTTGTGCGCCATGTGATAGGAGAATGCCAATGGCAGCGCGACGAATGCCATTTCGGCGAAGCAACGCCTAAACTCCAGTTGGGTTTTCGCCAGATAACGTGTCAGTGATATCAGCAGGCTATACAGGCCCGCGACGATTGCCAGGCATAGCAGCAGTCCGATGCTGAAGCTCCATAGCAAGCGGCCGGAATCACCAATCAAACGGGCAAGACTTTTCATCCAGTCTTCCCAGAACGGCATCATGGTAATGCCGTGAAACGCGGTCAATGCCAGTAGGCCTAGCATGAACCAGGCTTCGTCCCAGTGCGGGCGGCCGCTGTGTATGGCTTCGACACTGGGTGAACGCAGGCGCCAGGCGATATTCTGCTGTGGACAACTGAGCGAACAATTGCCGCATGATGTGCAATAACTATTCTGATTCAGACGCCCCATCACCAGCCAGGTGGGGCAGGCATCGATCGTTTCGTTACCGTGGTAGCATTCCAGGGTTTTACAATCGGCACATATTTGCGGCTCAATCGGGCGCAGCTCAACCGTCGCCAGTTGTGAGTAAACGCCGACCGTGCGACCCACCGGGCAAAAGTTTCGACAAAATGCCTTGCGTTGAAACAGGGCCAGAGAAATCGTCGCCAGTACAACCATGAGCAATGCAACAACCGCGGTGGCGTAGGGGTTGATGGTAATACCCACGCCGAGCTCGAGCCAGGTCAGGCCGATGAATAAAATCAATGCGGGCCAGACATTATTGAGATAGCGCGGCACACGCCAGTTCAGACTGTTGTTGGGTTCGGCGCGTTTCCACAGGCGACGACGCACCAGCCAGTGCGCGATGGCGTCCCAGGGGCAAACTGAACACCAGGCGGAGCCGAACACGAAAATAGAAAATACCAGTGCCGACCACCACAGATTCCAGGTCACGACGGTGGCGAAATTCCGCTCGGCGACAGGCGTACCAGACAGGCCGGCAATAATCACGGTGAGGAAAAATAACACCATGAGCAATTTTAGCGACAACAATACCCAGACACTGGTGGCGATACGTTGAATTACCCCGCCGACGAGGGGTGTGCGGGTCAAATTGTAAACCAGGGTATGTCGTTTGCCGGGAACCGGAAACACACAGGCTAGCACGAGGAATACGATCATCGATGCGAAAATGAATATTGCCCACGACAGTGGTAAACCGGGGTGCGTCATCGTCATGGATTATTCCGGCGCTATCGGTTTCGACGGCCTGTCGCTTTGTATCTTCGCGCGCGTTAAACGTTTGCGTTGCACTATGCTGACAGTAATCAGTACTAATACGATGATACCGACTGCAATACCCAGTGGCCCCACAGGCAACGGATTACCGACACTCATCGGGAAGTCAATGCTATAAGCTTGGTTATCGGCGACAAATTCAGCGGTGATAATATAGTTACCTTCTTGCTGAAAAACAAAACCCTGCCGATAAACGCTGTCATCGAGCACCTGCGCACCGAGTTTTTCTTGCTGGTTGGAAAACCAGCTGTCGTCTTTAACCCTGAAAGTCACATCGGTATTGAGCGGCTCACCGTTATCCAGGTGGGCAGCGTAAAAATGGATACGACCCGCTTCGTTGGGTTTGGGAAATGCCGGGTAAACCATTGCGGTAACAAAATAGTTGCCGATCTGGGTTTCGATATTCATGCTCGGCGGCGTGTTCGAATCTTCATTCAGGCTATAGGACGGACGGCCGAGCACGTGATGCGAAAATGCCTGCGCCGATAGCAGCGCAGTCACCAGAAATAAAAGAAATTGTCGTGAATGGTTCATGCCTGGCTCGCCGAGTGTGCCGCAATCGTACCGCGAGATCGTTCGACTATCCAGATGGGTAAACTGGGATGAGGGCAGACTTCGACACAAAGCCCGCAACCGACACAGCCTTTTTGTACCACCGGTTGATACTGATTCCACTGTTTGAAATTGATGCCGCGTTCACCGAGCGGACAAATACTGACACAGGCACCACAGATACCCCGGTCGACCCATGGGTAACAGGCGCTACGATCGATTTGTGCGATCCCCATATCGATTGCTTCACGAGCCACCAGGGTTAGTGCTTCGGTGGGGCAGACCTCCATGCACTTGTTACACAGAATGCAGGCTTTGTTTTCGGGGTCGATGTAGGGCGTGCTGACCTGCGCCCCGCCATCTCGCTGATGAAAGCGAATACAACGCGGTGGGCAGATTTCGCCACAAAGGCCACAACCGATACATGCAGCGACAAAAGCACTATCGTCCTTTAACGCGCCAGGAGGGCGTAAATGTTTTTTGTTGTCAATCTTAACCGCTGGCGTCATTACCCGGCTGATTACCATAGGCATCGATGCGGACGCCAACATGCCGAATGTATAAACCAGCCACTGCGATACGCTACGACGGCGCATGACTGGTTTGTTCCTCCTGCGCCTGACGTCGATATAGCTGACCGAGTTGTCCGGGACCCTGAAAAGCAATATCTTTTGGTGAGATGTAAAACGTCATCGCATCGGTTGGGCAGACCGCTATGCAGGCGCAGCAGTTATTGCATTCCTGGCCAAAGTCATCCCGTAATGGATCGAGGCCAAATTCGCATATGGCGGTACATTTGGCACAATCGTTACAGCTTTCGACGATACGTTTGATTCGAAACATGCGATAGCGCCCGATTAATGAATATAGCGCGCCGCCGGGGCAAAGATAGCGGCAAAACCCGCGCCGCGCGACGAGCAGGTCGAACAACAGGGTAATCAGAAAATAAACTATCCCGGAACCGAAACCACCGAGCGCAATCGCGTAATAAATTTCTCGGCCGATCACCGCTGGCGGATAAATCGCCGCAAACACGACCGAACCCGAGGCCATTGCAACCACCAGTCCGAGTATTAACACGATATATTTAAGTCGTAAGTCGAATTGTCTGCGCCCTGTACGAAATCCGGCCTTTTGTAATATCGCCGCGAGGTTGGTATTGAGTTCGTATAACAGTGTTGCCGGACAAATCCATCCACAAAAAAAGCGGCCAAAAATGGCGGTTAACAGCACGGGCAGGAGTGCGGTGAGCAGGAAGGGCCAGAAAATTTTCAGTCCGCTGGCAATCTGCCCAATTACCGCCAAAGGGTCGCTGAGTTGAAAACTCCAGAAAGTACCCGACCAGGTATTGCCTTTTACCGCATCGAGCTGCTTTTCAGGATCCGATACAAATGGCCTGGTGAGGTTTTCCATGGCATCGTAGAACTGCTTTTCTCCCGGTGCGAGCAGGTCATAGGCATGCGCCGCGATATAGGTTTGATAGAGATGGATAGTGGGAATCAGCAGCAGCATCAAAAAGACTACCGACAGGCTCAGCCAGCGCAGCTTGTTTAAGTGCTTCCACAGGGAAAACGGTTTCAGCGGGGAATTGGGCATTAAGTGTAATCCGGTATAATACGGATGGCATGTGGCAACTGGATGCAGGAGCGTTCGCATAGTCCACAACCCACGCAACCGTCCAGTACATGTGGCTGCTCAAGGCGGCCGACTCGAATCGCGATATCGGGTAATGGGCAGGCTCGATAGCACACACCGCAGGTTTTTCCCTGGTACGACAGGCAGAGGTTTTCATCGACCCGCGCTTTGCCCATTTTGACCTTTTGCAGAATGGGTTCCATATCGCGTTCGATGGGTTCAATCGCATCGGTCGGGCAAACCTCACCACACTTCATACATAATATGCAGGCCTGTTGGCGCGGGATAATGTAGGGTGTATCCAGCGAAGCGATGCCGTTTTCGACACCGAAGTATTGAATGCATCGATTAGGGCAGACTTCACCGCACTGGCCGCAGCGAATACAGCGACTTTCAAAATCCTGTTCGCTCAGCGCCCCGGGTGGACGTAGATATCGTAGACTTTTCGACTGACTGGCCGGTAGGCCGGCGGCGGGCAGCATCGCTGCGACCGCCGCCAGACTTTTTATGAAATGCCGGCGTCTCATGGTGTTACAGATTTCAGGTCCGGCTAGCCGATCTTTTCAATACGCGCCGCCGATTTTTTGAAGTCCACCTGTCCCGAAACCGGGTCCCAGACGCGGCTGGTAACGCGGTTAGCGAGCCACTTGTTTTTCTCGGGTACTGCGCTGTCGGCGACGGACAGATTCCAGGGTCCGAACATATAACCGCGAGGCACGTTATTACGTGCTGGTTTGACCAGACTATTGGTGCCCACCTGGGCGCGTGCTTCGAGTTGCCCGCGACGGGTAATCACGCGTACTTTATCGCCATCTTCGATACCCAGGTCTTTCGCATCGTCGGCGTGCATTTCGACGTACATTTCCGGCACCAGTCGACGCGTGGTTGGGCTGCGGTTCGATTTCGCGGTATGGAAATGCTCGTAGACTACGCCAAGACCGAACCAGTAGGGAAATTTATCTTCTGGTACATCTTGCCATTTTTTACCGCGGTGGGCTTCGTCGGGTATATCGGGGGTGAGCCCCTTGTCGCGCGCCAGTTTTATCAGATCTATGTGGTCGATGGTGTAAAGATCGGCTCTGGTGCCAAATTCCATCAACTTCCTGGTAATTTCCTCACGGTCGCTATAGTCCTGGTGGCAAATCCGCATGTGTACCTTGCCATCCTTGGTACGGAAATAACCATAGGGTTTACTTTCCCAGTTACCTTCCTGCAGCATATAGCGGCGCTTCGTACCACCGGTCTTGGCAATACCGTAAGACGGTGACGGCCACTGGATGCCACGCAGATTTATGAGCTGCTGATAGGGCGAAATACCGTCGACTTTTTCAACCTCGAGAATACCCGTCAAATCGGCATCGGTGCCCACCGAGGCGCGGCAAACATCGCGGAAAACCTCCTCGCTGTCGTAGAAACCATTCGCGGTGCGCTTATAGGGTAATGCCTTGTCCATATCGAGCCCCAGCAATTTACCTATGCCCTTGGCTTTATCGATAACCATATCCATGTCAGGGCGGCAGCCTTCGGGAGGCATCGCGGCCTGTTGACAAATATTGATGCGACGTTCGGAGCTAATGTAGACGCCGTCGACCTCACCCCAGGTGGCCGCCGGAAAGATTACATCGGCGTAGAGGTTGTTCGGCGCGTGACGATAAATTTCCTGTACCACGTTAAAGGTTTTCATCAGTGCCGGGCGCACCAGATTCTCCTGATCGGGTAAATCGATATGCGTGGCATACACCAGAAACATGGCCTTGACTTCGTCCTTCAGTGCACGCTCCATCATGCCCACCGCCATGCCCGGATTGGCCGAGTTCATCGCGTTGACCAGGTTTTGTTCGGGGACACGCCAGAATTTGGCGATCTGCGCGCGGTGTTTGTCATTCTTGAGTGATTCGTTGAACGGCAGGCGTCCGGTCAGGCCACCGGTAAAACGTTCGCCCATCGCATTCGGTTGACCGGTCATGGAAAAAGGTCCGCAGCCTGGCTTGGCCAGGTTACCTGTCAAGGTGAGCAGGTTGACGATGGAAATGACGTTATGCTGGCCGTGGATGTGCTGGTTATAACCGATTCCCCACATGATGATAACGCCACCGTAGGCTTCGCCACCGGGTACTGCGCTGGCGACATCGGAAGCCTGTTTGCCCTTGCTGCGCGCCAGACGTTTACGCGTGGCGTCGGCAAACATTCCGGCGACTTTACGGATTAACTCGGGTGAAACGTCGTGGTTCGGCCCACCCATTCGGTCCTGCACCTGTTCCGGACTGTAATTGTTCGTCACTTCGTCTACATATTCCTGCCAACCCGTGGTGTGTTCCTTAACAAAATCCCAGTCGATGGTATCGGGGTGGTCTTTGAGTAACACATGGGCGATCGAATTGAGGAAACTGATATCACCGTTCAAGATCGGCACATGCACCGTGTTGTCGGGGTTGATATCCTGGTATCCCTTGGTGGTACCGGTATAACGCGGATCGACAATAACGGTGGGAATATCATTCTTCTTTTTATGATCGGCAGCGCGCCAGAAAACAATCGGATGCGACTCGCGGGCGTTATGGCCGAAGTGCATAATCATGTCACAGAGTTCGATGTCGTCGTAGGCCAGTGGCGGGGTATCGGAACCGAGTGTTGCAAAATATCCGGTGACCGCCGAGGTCATACACATGCGTGCATTTGCCTCGATGGTATTCGAACCCAGTACGCCTTTCATGAACATATTTTCCAGATACTGACCTTCCATGGTGAGCTGGCCCGAGCCGTATAGCGAAATCGAGTTGCCGCCATATTTCTTCGCCAGATGCGCAATCTTGTGATCGACCATTTCACTGACTTCTTTGTAAGACACGCGTAGGAAGTGCTCATCGTCAAATGATCCCTTGGTCTTGCTGATGTAATCGAGATCACCATGCCCGGGTTTGTTCCACTCTTCCCAGACGTCTTTGCGCACGTAAGAGTCGCCTTCCATGCGGTCGACATAAATCGGTTCGGCGGCGGTCAGACCCTTGATGCATTGCAGGCCGTAATTAGTAGGGTGGTCCTTGTCCGGGCGCATCGATACAATTTTGCCGTTTTCGGCCTGGATCACCGTGCCACAACCGACCCCGCAATACGGGCATTGCCCAAGCGCGGTAGTCCGCGTTGCGGTATCGCCTTCGCTGGTAGCAGCTTCGAGTTCCGGGTTAACGCCGACCATCAGGCTGGCACCCGCAGCGGAGCCGGAGATAAAGGCGCTGTTCTTGATAAAATCGCGCCGATTCATTTTAATTCTTTTCATTTCTTGACTCCTGTTACTTGGTCAGTGTGCGTAGATATACAATGATGTCGTCGATTTCCTGGTCACTCAGATTGGCTAGCCCAGCTGGCCCGGAAAACCCCAACATTCGAGTATTGGAGCGGCCCTCTTTGATCGTGACGCGCAGGAAACCATCAGATACTTTGTTTAAAGTACCCACCTTGCCTATTGCAGTACCAGTACCGCCTGCTGCATAACCGTCGCCTTCAGGCCCGTGGCAGGTAGAGCAGATATATTCAAACCATTGTTGACCCAGTCGTGGGTCGCCATGCGCGTCCGGTTCTGCATCAACTTCTTTGGCACGATGCGGTAATTTTGAAAATGAACGCAGGTAGGCAAGAATAGCGCGGCCCTGATCCCGCCCCAGGTGAGCAAAAGGCGGCATTCCGGTGCCCGGTCGCCCATCCCTGATGGTACCGAGGATAAATTTGTCCGAAGCGATACTGAGAAATTCCGGATTTGATAAGGAAGGAGCAAATCCGGGTTTACCAATCGCGTCGGCCTGATGGCAAAAAACACAGTTTTGTGCGTAAAGTTGGCTACCGAGTTCAATTTTTGCCGCATCCTGTGCCAGAGATACCCCTCCAGATAAAGAGCACAGCACAATGATTGGATATAGATGTCGATGGAGTTTTTTCATATTTTTTCCTGTGGGCCGATTGTGTTTATTAATGACTTTTTCCTGCCATATTACCATTCTTCATCCGTTGCCGGTTTTTGCAGGTTAGCATGGCATTCGTAACAGGGCACAGCTTCTTCTTCAAAGCGTATATGCATTTCGTCGATCAGAGCTTCCTTGTCAAATTCGTTGGGTAGTTCGTGCGCGACTCCCTGATGGCAATCGATACAGGTTTTACCCCAGTCGATATTCAATTGGTGGATATTACTGCCCATGCTGGACTGTTTATCAAAGGCCATGGATTCGTCGTCATGGCAATTACGGCATTCTCTCGAATCAGTTTCGCGCATACTATTCCAGACATTGCTGGCCAGCTGGTAACGTTTTGCCTGAAATTTTTCCCGTGTATTTATACTACCTAGAATCCAGTGGTAGAGTTCGTTTGTGGCGCGTATTTTACGAATCATCTTATGTGCCCATTCCCGAGGTACGTGACAATCTGGACAGGTTGCGCGTACTCCGGTGCGATTTAAATAATGTTCGGTATTGCGGTATTCCTGGTAAACATTCTGCTTCATTTCATGACAGGAAATGCAAAATGCCTCTTTGTTAGTTAGTTCGATGCTCCAGTTAAGTCCGCCCCAAAGGACAATGCCGGCAGCAATGAAAAGCGGAATAGCAATCAGTGGAGACCTGTTTACAAACTGGGTAATAGCCTTTATTAGTAGCAAAAGTCCCTTACCCTCTCTGCAGATTGATACAAATGCTAGTTCCGTATTTTTTTATTGGTCCAATGCTTCTATATATGATAACACCAATATCCTGGAATCGCATTGACACAGATCAAATACATGCCTGCGGTTGGAATTTATAAAGAGGCTAATTGAACAAACTAACTGGAAGCTGGCGATTGAATATTCATCATACGAAACTTTGTTTACATAGATAAAAATAGCTCAATCGCCAGGTTTTTGTTGGATTTACTACTCTGTTATTTGGTAATAATCTCCGGCCCCATCATCATGGTTGGCAGCCAGGTTGAAACAAATGGCACGTAGGTGACGATGATCAAAAACAGAAACATGATCGCCAGCCAGGGCGCAGCAGCCCTGACGACGTTAAGCATCGACATACCGGCGACGCCAGCAGTGACAAAAAGATTGAGTCCAACTGGCGGCGTAATCATGCCGATTTCCATGTTAACCACCATGATGATACCAAGATGAATCGGATCGATTCCCAGTGCAATGGCGATCGGGAATACCAGTGGTGCTACGATAATTAGTAAACCCGATGGTTCCATAAATTGTCCGCCAATGAGCAACAACAGGTTCACCACGATTAGAAACATGATTGGTCCGAAACCAGCGGATAGCATTGCTTCGGTGATCATTTGCGGGATACGTTCTTCGGTTAGTACATGCTTTAATATCAAAGCATTGGCAATAATGAACAGCAACATGATAGTCAATTTTCCAGCCTCGAACAGGCTGTGTTTGGTATCTTTATGCCAGAAAATAGAAAGGCCACGCCATATCAGCATTGCACCCCCCGCACCTGCTTGCTTGAATGGCCCCATGTCCTTATAAATAAAGTTAGCAATCAGGAACGCATAAATTGCAGCAACAGCGGCAGCCTCCGTTGGGGTGAAAATTCCACCGTAGATGCCGCCCAGGATAATCACTATAAGCAACAGGCCCCAGCTCGCATCACGTGCTGCGTCTAATATTTCACCCCAGCCAGCCCAGGGCTGTGCAGGTAGATTTTTATAACGCGCTACTAGGTATATCGCCAGCATTAACATGCCACCGGCCATGAGTCCTGGAATGACGCCAGCGAGGAACATTCTACCGACCGAGACATCGGTGGCAGCCGCGTAAACTACCATGACAATTGATGGCGGAATGAGTATGCCGAGCGTGCCGGCATTACAGATAACACCCGCAGCAAACTCTTTGGTATATCCGACCTGCAGCATTCCGGCGATTACAATACTACCGATCGCAACTACTGTAGCTGGCGATGAGCCTGATAAAGCGGCAAACATCATACAGGCAAAAACCGATGCCATCGCCAGTCCGCCGCGAAACGAACCAACTACAGCAATCGCAAATCGGATGATGCGATGTGCCACACCGCCGGTCGACATGAATACTGAGGCGAGTATGAAAAACGGAATCGCGAGTAGCGTATAGTGCCCTTCGAAGGCCGAGAACAGGGTTTGTGCGACCGATGCAAGTGAGGCATCCGAATGCATGAGCAAAAAGATAATGCTGGACAGGCCGAGTGAGACCGCTATCGGTACGCCGATTAGCATGAAACCGACGACCATAAGAAATAATATTACTATAGCCATTATGCATCTCCTTCTTTGTCACTGTGGGAGAGTTCTTCGAGTTCGTCTTCGACTTCATGACCGGCAATAATTTTATCGACATTGCCACTCAATACGTCCCAGCCCAGTTGCAAAAAACGGAATGTCAATAGTGCCATGCCCAGTGGTAGTGCCAGATAGGGTATGACGCGGGGAATTTTTTCATAACGCTCACCTTCGTTTATCCAGTCGGCGAGAAACATAAACATTTCCGGCATGGGTATATCTTCGGTTTCGAGCCACGCCCGTTCGGTGGCAAACGGGTACCAGTAATTCCACGAACCGACGAGTAACATGACTGAAAATGCCAGGCAGGCACACACCGAGATAATCGCCATCAGTTTTCGCGCACCTGGTGATACCATGTTGATGACTACATCAACACCGATATGAATGTGTTTTTTTACTGCGTAGGATGCGCCCATGAGCACCAGCCAGGCGAACAGGAACACGGTCAGTTCCAGTGCCCATAATATATTTGAGTTGAACAGGTAACGGGCAATGACATTAGCGAAGGTGATGAGAGTCATCAGCCCTAGACACAGAGCAATACTGGTTTCTTCTATTTCATCGATTATTTTTCCTGTTCTCGACGCGTGTTGATGTTGCATGGTCGAATCCTCCGGAGGATGCTTTATATTTAGTTAGTATTTTTGTTATTTGAAGTCCCGGCGGCCTGATAGTCAGCCGCCGGTTAGCTTTATTGCGTTGGCCGTATTTACATATTTGCTTTTAGTGCGGCAGCCATTAAATCGTTGCCGATATCTTTTTCAAATTTTTTCCAGACCGGCTTCATCGCGTTAACCCATGCCTCACGCTGCTCAGCTGTTAAAGTACGAACTGTGCCGCCAGCCGTGATGATATTTTCCTTGTTGGTATTGTTGACGTTGGTGGATTCACCGTTACGAACTGCGGTGACTTCACGAAGAATACCAGCCAGTTGATCACGAACATCGTCGGGTAAGCCATCCCACCATTTAGTGGAGGTTACAACCAGGTAATCGATGATACCGTGATTGGTTTCGGTAACGCCGTCCTGCACCTCGAAGAACTTTTTACCGTAGATATTCGACCATGTGTTTTCCTGTCCATCGATAACCTTGGTTTGCAGGCCGCCATAGACTTCTTTAAACGACATTTTCTGTGGACTGGCGCCGAGCTGTTCGAACTGAGCGACCAGGACATCGGATGCCTGCACACGAAACTTCAGACCTTTGGCATCAGCAGGTTTAATTAGTGGCTTACTTGCAGACATTTGTTTCATGCCGTTATGCCAGAATTCCAGGCCTTTTAAGCCACGACGCTTCATCGCGTTCTTGAGTTTTTCACCGTCTTTCGAGTTTTGAAACCGATCAACCGCATTAACGTCCTGGAACACAAAAGGCAGGTCAAAGATACGGAATTTCTTGGTGAATTTTTCAAACTTGGACAGTGATGGCGCAGCCATTTGCACATCGCCATTGAGCATGGCTTCGAGTACTTTCTTATCATTGTATAAAGTAGAGTTCGGGAAAACCTGCATGCAGGCCTTGCCGTTCATTTCTTCATTAACGCGCTTTTCCAGTAATGAGGCAGCAATGCCCTTTGGATGCTTGTCAGTGTTGGTTACGTGGCTGAACTTGATGACGAGTTCGCCGTCGTCACAGTTCGCCAGTGCAGCACTAGTGGCTACTGATCCCATAATTAACGCACAGCTGGCAGCCAGAATTCGGATTTTCATTTGAACTATCTCCTCGATTGGTTTGTAGTAAATAAAATCGATGTTTTTCGACTCAGCGATTTAAATTGCAAGGAGCAGGCCAATTACCTGAAAAAATGCAATTATTGTTTTAAATCAATTAGATAAATGAACTTCGAGATATTGATCAAATTCCATTTTGTTTCAGTATCCACCCGTAGACAGGAATTATATGGGTCAATTCCCGCCCATTTTCCGGGGGCGAGATATTTTTATGTTTTGTCTATTGGAATTGCATAATTCAAAAGTATCAAGCGTTCCGCTGGCTTGTTGGGTTGCTATGTTCAAGGTGCAGGAAATCCCGTAGACTGGAGTCAAAATTCTTAGATGTTATGTTTCCAGGATAATTATGCCCTTTACCCCTGTTCACATGGGCCCAGGAATTCTCGTAAAGGCCATGTTACAAAGTAGCTTTAGCTTAATGGTTTTTGGCTGGACTCAAATCGTGATGGATATTCAGCCTTTAATTGTAATGATCACTGGCGAGGGGCATTTACACGGTTTTACTCACACTTATGCAGGCGCTGTTCTAATAGCTATTATTGCGGCACTTTCAGGCAAATATCTTTCAGAGTCAGGGCTAAAAATTTTAGGTATGAGAAAACAACAGCCTATTGTAATTCTGTGGTGGGTATCATTCTTAAGTGCTTTTATTGGTAGCTTCAGCCATGTATTGTTAGATAGTATTATGCATACTGATGTAGAGCCATTTTATCCAGTTATTCTCGTCAACGACTTTCATGGCTTTGTTTCTATAGAGGCATTACACAAATTCTGTCTTTATAGTGGTTTAGTCGGTACTGCAATATATTACGGGGTTAGTTGGCGTGTTAGCAAAACTTGACCAGGCCAGGCAGGTGTACAGCCCTAACTTATCCTGCTTTGTGAGGCCATGGCGATTCCATTGTTCTCGGGTTTATACTTCACCCAGACATCGCCGGTGGTAACGTCCATGACAATGCGCCTGTGGCCCTGTTCGCCGACCTGGACAGCTTCAATCTGTACATTCCGATTCTTGAGTAACTGCCTGGCCCTTGCAGAGTTCCTTTCTCCTACCCGCGTGCCGCCCGGGTTGGCCCTGTCCCCAAACATGTTGGCGCCGCCGAATATCTTGGCGTGATACTGACTGTATTCGGTTTGATGTAGTCGTATTGCAAGATCGAAAAGTTGCATTGCTTCATCACCGTATCTGCCGTCGAGGTCTGCTGCCTGTTGATTCGAAGATCTTTGAGGTAAGACAAAATGACACATGCCGCCGATATGCAATAAGGGGTGCCACAGGCAGATAGCTATGCACGAACCAAGGACGGTATGGACGTGTGTACCGGGCTCGGCGAATACAAATTCACCGGGGTGAAGAAAAATTTTTCTAATTCCGTGTTCCATACCGTCTCATCATGCTTATTTCTTTTGATATGTTGTTGGCGCAATTAAACTTAGTGCTATATCCATGCCCTTGAGTGATTCTGAATGTCCAATGTATAGAATACCGCCTGGGCGTAATTTTGATTCGAGGCTTTGAATAATCTTTTCCTTAGTGGGATTATCAAAATATATAAGGACATTACGAAGAAAAATTACATCGAATAACCCAATTTCAGGCAGTGGTCTGGTGAGGTTGATTTCGGAAAATTTTGTCCTGTCGCGCAGTGAATTATTGACCAGTAAGAAGCCTTCGTACTGGCCTTTTCCCTTACGACAGTAGCGTTTTAAAAACGGCTTTGGAATCGCATCGATTCGATGTGCCTGATAAAGACCGCTGCTGGCTTTTTTGATAATTCGACTACTGATATCCGAACCGAATATTTCCCACTTTACGCGATTACCAAAGTAATCATCGAGCACCATCGCAATACTATAGGCTTCTTCTCCGCTAGAACTGGCCGCGCTCCAGACTCGAAACAGGCGTTCTTTGGGGTGTTGCTGCAATACATTTGTTTTTAAGCTATCAAAATGAGCTGCTTCTCGAAAAAAGTAAGTTTCGTTTGTCGTCAGCAAGTCGATAGCCATTTGCTGCTCCTGACTATTTCTCGAATCCTGGATGAGATCGGCGTAATCGTCAAAACTGGTTAAATTATTGTTTTTTAAGCGTTTGGTTAAACGCGAACTGACTAGCTGCTGCTTGCTGTCCCCCAGATTAATACCAGCTTCTTTGTAGATGAATTCTCGAATAGCCTGGTAGGCTTTGTCGGAAACTGTAGTCTGCTGGAATTTGTGAACGACTGGTTGATTGTTCAATGGCTAATGCAATCTGCGGTTTGCTTCTGCTGCGTTTTGAATGATCTTCTGACTCGATTCATTGGCACTGGTTGCCAGGAGTCTGACCTGGTCGGCAATAACTGCAAATCCTCTACCCTGTTCACCTGAGCGAGCTGCTTCTATAGCCGCATTCAGAGCCAGCAATTCTGTCTGGCTTGCTATGCTGCTAATATCCCTGGCTACTTCGGTAAGCGATTCAGTGTGGTCAGGGGCTTCATTTTTGGACCCGGCTAATTTCTCGAAAGAATCAATTGATGCATTCCGCCTGGTATCGCTGAATAGAGATATAATCGTTGACAACCGCTGCATGATTCCTGAAATATTTTCCGCCAGTTGAGCAGCTTCGTGATTTTTGTCATTGCATACCTGATCGAGCTGTTTTTTCCAGACGCCGGCTGTTTTCTGGTGGTTCTGGTGCAGATTATCGAGCCGGCGGATCTGGTATTGACGATCGAGCTCAAGCTTGTTTAGCCGAATCTCGGTTTCTGAAGTATTCTTGTTGATAATTCTTTTGCGGCTCAGATATCCGCCGATTATACTTAATGCCAAAACACTGGCCACTGCGATTCCCACCGGGAGATAAATTGCTTCTCCAAACATACTGAAAGATACCTGTTAGTTAGGGGTTAATATCTATAACAGTTATATATAGGACAACTTAAGCCATATTTCATAACTTTTAGGGGATAGCCAGGTAATAATATATATCTTTAGATATGAGTTGGCAGGAGATCAGTCAGTGGATTTAAAATTACCTTTGTCTATACCGTATTTCTGCATTTTGTCGTAAAGCGTTTTTCTTGGGGTAGCCAGCATTGTCAGGGTTTCGGTTATCGAACCCTGGCATTTTTCAAGGGCCTGTTCTATAAGGCTTTTTTCAAACCATTCGACTCGATCGTGTAGGTTAACTGTATCCGAATTATCTCCTGAGTGAATCACTTCTCCGAGATTCTGTTCAGTAGTATCGCCGAGCAATACAAAACGTTCTGCCGCATTTTTCAGTTCGCGCACATTACCGGGCCATGGATAAACAAGTAACTGTTGAAGTTGCTCAGGGTCGATTTCTGCGATATCGCACTCGTGTCGGGCAGCAGCAATCAGAGCATAGTGGTGGAACAATAATGGTATGTCTTCGACCCGGTTCCGCAGTGTCGGCAATGTTAGCGTAATGACATTAAGCCGATAGTAGAGATCTTCGCGGAATAGTCCCTGATCGGACGCCTGTTTAAGGTCGATTTTGGTCGCAGCGATAACGCGAATATCAATATCGATCTGTTTATTGGAGCCGAGGGGTTCGACTACTCTATCGTGCAGCACGCGTAGCAGTTTTACCTGGAGGTCCAGCGGCATGCTTTCGATTTCATCGAGAAATACGGTCCCTCCATTGGCGTACTCGAATTTACCGATGCGCGTTTTCGAGGCGCCGGTAAACGCACCTGCAGCGTGGCCGAACAGCTCACTCTCGATAATGTTTTCTGGTAACGCACCGCAGTTGATAGCCACAAACGGTGCTTTGCTACGCTTGCTCACTTCATGTAAGTTTCTTGCAACCAGGTCTTTACCCGTTCCGGTTTCACCCCACAGCAGGATATCGGTATCTGTATTTGCCAGGCGGCTGATTTGTGTACGAAGTTGCTGGATTGCCGGTGCCTTGCCTATGAGTCGCTGGCCTGGAATATTCTGTAATTCAAGTTCGGTTTTAAGGTGACGATTTTCCAGTATCAGCATACGCTTGTCGTATGCACGCCGGATTACTTCGATGAGATTTTCAGCTGAAAACGGCTTTTCAAGAAAATCATAGGCGCCGTCCCGCATTGCCTGTACCGCTGTTGCTATGTCCCCCTGCCCGGTGATTAATATTACCGGAATGCCGGTGTCGATATCCTTGACGCGTTGTAGTAATTCGAGCCCGGATAATCCTGGCATTTTAATATCACTGACAATGACTTTGGCGCAGTCGTTGTCAATTTCTTTTAGTGCAGAGTCTGCTCTGGAATAACTGGTGACTTCGAAATCGGCCATTTCAAGGCTTTGAGTGGTTGATTTTCGGATAAATTTGTCGTCATCGATAAAAATGATCTGCGGCAGGTTTTCATTCATATGGCAAATATAACTCAAAGCAGGCCCCACCCGAAGTAATGTTGGCAACCCCAATCCTGCCACCGAGGCTTTGCATAATGCGGTAACATATTGATAATCCCAGGCCGAGTCCGAGTCCGACTTCCTTTGTAGTGAAAAAAGGATCAAATATATTTTCTATAACCTTGTCTGAAATTCCCGTACCCGTATCGCTGAGGCGAATGCAAATATCACTGTCCGACTGTTTCATGTTGACATCGATGCGACGAGTATCGCATTGCTGCATTGCCTGAATTGAATTGCTTAATAAATTGACCAGCACCTGGTTAAGTAGCAACGGGTCTGTAGTAACAGTTATTTCAGGGTCGATATCGAGATTTATCTGTATTTTGCTTTTATCAACCTCTGCCCGAAACAGGCTTATGGCCTGCTCTGCCGATTGTTTGATCGAAACCAGACTTTGTTCCCCGGTTGATTTACGTGAAAAACCACGAAGCTGAGAAATGATGCCAGCCATGTATTTAGTCAGCGTTTCGATTTCTATCAGGTTGCTACAGGCAGCTTCAATTTGCTGACGCTCGAGCATGTGCTGGGTATTCTGTGAGTAGTTGCGTATTGCGGTTAAGGGCTGGTTGAGTTCGTGACTAATACCTGCCGACATTTGTCCCAATCCTGCCAGTTTGGCAGCCTGAATCAGTTCACTTTGAGTATCACGTAGTGTTTGTTCGGCCTTTTTACGCTCTTCAATTTCATTACGCAGTTCTTCTGTGCGCTTGTGTACGCGTTTCTCCAGCAGTAATGTGGATTGTTGTAGCGCAAGTCGACGTTGACGATTAACCAGATAGAGAGAAATCAGCAGCAATACGCTCAGAGCAGCAAAGCCTGCTAGCGTTAGCCGCAAAATCAGGGTTTCATGTATCGATGTGGTATCACTGAGCAAATGTACCGTCCAGCCGGCCTGTTTCATTTCTCTGGAAACCTGTAGATATTCACTTTCAGTATTGCCTGTCTTATCGATTAAGCCAAGTAGACGTAGATTGTTGCCAAGCGCAGTGATATTTCTTACTCGCAGGTGTTCAATTTTATGATCGCTATATCGACGTGATTTAACGATTTCAAGCGTTCGTTGCGGGGAAATTTCTGCTAGCGATTTATAAGTCCACTCAGGCTTTGTTGATAAAAAGATAATACCGTCTTCGTCTGTTACCAGAAAATGATAACCACGATCTGTCCAGGCAGCTTCGATTTCGGCGAGATTGATTTTTACAACAACAACTCCTGCAACTTCATTGTGCAGATTTACCGGATGAGAGAAATAGTAACCGCGTTGTAATGAGGTAGTACCCAGTGCAAAATAACGGGCTGGCTGGCCTTTTATAGCCATAGTAAAATACGGCCGAAAACTGAAATTCTTACCGACAAATGAATGCGCTTTCTGCCAGTTGCTTGCCGCCAGGGTCGATCCGTCAGCATCCATCAGGTAGGCATCGGAAGCACCTGTAGCGGTTACCACCGATTGCAGAAACTGATTGGCTACATTTACTCTCACTGGATCTCTGTAGCTCAGTGTGTTCAACAGTTTCGAATTCAGAGAAATGAGTCGGGGTAAATATTCATGCCTGGCAAGTGATCCATTTAAATTCGAAACAAACAGTGTCAGGCGATTTTTCGATTCGTCACCGAGTTCAAGCAAGGCCTGGTGGTTAATGGCATAGAATCCAAGAACTAGCCCCCCGATTAAAATTGCTGTAACAATCGGTAGCAGGATGAGCTGAGTGATTCGAGAGGTGGGTTGCTCGGACATCGATTTTTTATTCGCTGCAGAAGCCTGCATTCTAAGCCGGGGAAGCAATGTCAACAAGTGAATGGCTTATCGTTGCTGATGTGTTGTGTTTAAATGAAGTTTATGGCTAATTCGACCCTCGTCATTCAATCGCATAGAGAACCCTTACCCGATCGATGGTTGCAGGTTTGTCTGGATTCGGTGAAGAAATGGGCCAATCAGAATTACTTTGACTACCAATTTGCAAATGACGACGAGATCTTCTCTGCTATTGCGCCGGAATTACTCGAAAAAACCACAACGCAAAAAGTTATTGCAACTGATCTCGGGAGATTACGACTGCTGCAGGAAGGGCTTAGGGCCGGATACCACACCGTCATCTGGTGTGATGCAGATTTCCTCATATTTAACCCCGCAAGATTTAGTTTGCCTGATGCTGGTTATGCTCTGGGGCGCGAAGTCTGGATCCAGTTTGAGCGCTCAGGCACACTGAAGGCCTATAGCAAAGTACATAATGCTTTTTTGATGTTTCGTCAGGGTAATCATTTCCTTGATTTTTATGCTGATAGCGCCGAGCGATTACTGTGCCTCAATCAGGGCAGCATGCCTGCACAGTTTATCGGCCCCAAGCTGCTTACTGCATTACATAATATTGTGCAATGTCCGGTGATGGAAAGCGCGGGTATGTTAAGTCCTCTGGTGATACGAGATCTGCTGGACGGCGGTGGCAAGGCGCTGAATTTATTCCACTTGAAATCACCGGCTGTGATTTATGCTGCTAATTTGAGTGGATCCCTGGTTGCCGGAGAAGGTTTAGGCGAGACTGATATGATTCGGTTAAGCAGGGTTTTGATTGAATCAGGTTGTTAAAGCTAGAAAACGCAGTAGAGTCACGATGGTCTACACAACCGATTGATTCATCTAGCTATATGAAAAAAGTGCTTATCACCAATAAACCCCTGATGCTTGTGTAACCTTCCAGCTCAGAAAACTTCGGTATTTCTTTCGGATCAGATTCCCGCAATTTAATCATCAGCACAGTCTTAATGCTGCAGCCGACTCAATTGGTTATGCGTTGCTTGAACAAACCCATTGAATGATATACAGGCAAAGCCCGGTTTGATGTATTGCTATGTTCAAGGTTTTGAAAAACCCGTAAACTCAGGCTCCAATGAAAGACTGGTTTTCAAAAAATCTAGGTGACGGTATGCTAGCCAGCGAGCCGTTACAGCAGCTTGAGAAGCTTCTCAAGCTAACATTTGCCAATGCTGACAACCCAGGTGAAATGGCGGCATTTGTGCGACATGAATCGGAAGGGCGCCTACATTGCGAGGTTAAAGTCTATTTCTCCCCGGCATCGGTTGCGGTAGCAAGGGAAATTAATGCCGAGCAGTGCGGCAGGCCGATCCCTGATGGTCTAAGTTTGTTGGCAGGTTCAGAGCAGTCCTGGGCTATACTTTTTCCAGAGCTAGATCATTAACACCTGTTTTGCCTGACAGGATGCGAGGAGACTGATAATTTGAATATTCGCGCTAAGAGAGATATCGAGGGGTATTTAGTCAATCCTGACGAATGGAATGAGGACATTGCAAATAAGCTCGCCAGCGAAGAAGATATTGAACTTGATAATGGGTATTGGTCAATACTGAATTTTATTCGGGATTATTATAACCAGCAAAATATCGCCCCGGATGTTCGTCATCTGATTAATTACCTGGCGAGTGAAAACAAGTGCGGGAAGAGAGAAGCCAAGCAGCTCATTTTTAAATTGTTTCCATATGGATATGTGAAACAGGCCTGTAAAATTGCCGGCATGAAAAGACCGCGTGCGTGGAGCACGGGTTAAGACAGGTTCAGAAATATCGGGTCGGGTCCAACCAGATTATGGCTAGCTTACATATTAAAACCCCACTTTTCGAATCACGCCCTTTATCTCTTCAGTCCGGCAAACGGGTGTGGTTGAAATTCGAATCTATGCAACCGTCTGGTTCATTCAAAATTCGTGGTATTGGTCTGGCCTGCGAAGAATACTCTCGTCGGGGAGCCAGGCGTTTTATTTCTTCGTCTGGTGGAAATGCCGGTATAGCAGCAGCTTATGCTGGCCGACATCTTGGCGTGCCAGTAGTTGTCGTGGTTCCTGAGACAACATCAGACAGGGCTAAGGAACTGATTGAAAATGAAGGTGCCGAAGTCGTAGTTAACGGTGCTTCATGGCAGGAAGCAAATAAACTGGCGCTTTCAATGCTAGAGGAAACAGACTTCTTCGTACACCCTTTTGACGACCCACTTATCTGGCGAGGTCATGCCAGCATGGTAGATGAGATCGTAGAATCAGGTGTTAGGCCTGATGTGATAGTGCTTTCTGTTGGAGGCGGCGGATTACTATGCGGTGTAATAGAAGGCCTGCGTCGCAATGACTGGGCAGATGTCCCGGTTATTGCTGTCGAAACGGAAGGTGCCGCCTGTTTCGCTCAGTCCGTCTACCAGGGATACCGAGTCGAGCTATCAGCAATAACCAGCCTGGCGACTTCGCTGGGGGCCAGGCAGGTTTGTGAGCAGGCATTTAAATGGTCAAAGAAATATCCGATAACAAACCTTCTGGTGTCAGATAAATCAGCGATATCTGCCTGCGAAAGCTTTGCCTCGGATCATCGGGTGATTGTTGAGCCTGCCTGTGGCGCGGCACTTTCGGCTGTGTATGAAAGTGTTGCTGAACTTCGATCTTTCGATTCAATTCTAGTGATTGTGTGCGGTGGCGCGACCACAACTATCGATCAAATGCAAAGCTGGTCCCGGGAATTTGTTTAACACGTATGAGTCGCTATCATGCTTTGTAAAATGAACGGAGCATAATTTACCTTAACCGATTTCCGGCAACGGCAGCTGCAATGCAAATTCCGTCTCAAGCATTTCCGCAGCACCCAGCAGAAACCCGTCTTCAAAATGACGCCCGATCAGTTGTGCAGCCATCGGTAAACCTTTGCTGTGCATGCCGCAGGGAAAGCTAATCGCCGGGTGACCTGTCATATTAAAAAATGAAGTAAAGCGGGTAATTGCGTTTCCTGCGGGTTCCTTAAAGTCGCCAATGCTGATATCGATTACGCCCGTTTCGGGGGCAATGGTCGGGGTCGCCGGGGTCAGTAATAAATCAACATCGGCAAAAACGGCTTCGGTATCTCGCCGGTAAGTTTCGACGAAGCGTTTGGCGCGTACGTATTGTTCGGCGAGCAGGCATTGTCCGAGTGCAAGCCCTGCACGAAAGCCCTGGCTATACAGCTCGCCGCGAGACTCCAGATAGCGATTATGGTAGGACAGGGCTTCGGGCATTTGTATTGTCAATGAAACCGTGCGGGTGTATTGCATCGATGGCATTTTTACCGATTTGATTACTGCGCCGCTGTTTTTCAGGTTATCGATTAAGCGCTCCATAGCGATCAGAATTTCGCTGTCGACATTGTCATAGAAAAAAGAATCGGGGATACCGATGCGCAAGCCGCTAATGCCTTTGAAGGTTTTATTGCAGGTTAGGTTTTCCTGATCGAGAATACTGAACAAGCCGGCCGCGTCATGGCAATTTCGAGTAATCGTTCCGACATGATCTAGAGTCCAGCTATAGGGTAGAACGCCTTCGGTACTGATGCGACCATAAGTCGGCTTAAATCCCACTAAACCGCATAAAGCTGTCGGTGCACGTACCGAGCCGCCAGTATCGGTGCCGAGTGCGAAAGCACATAATCCGAAACCAACAGCCGCAACCGAACCGCTGCTTGAGCCGCCTGCCAGTCGACTGTGGTCGTATGGATTGGGTGCTGTGCCGTAAAGCAGGTTCTCACCGGTAGCGCCGTAGGCGAATTCGTGTAAATTATTTTTACCAAGAAAGACTGCTCCGGCGGTATTCATACGCGATATGCTGTCGGCATCTTGTTCGGCAATATTATCCGCTAAAACTCGAGAACCACCGGTGGTTGCAATGCCTTTTACATCGAACAGGTCCTTGCAGGAATAGGGAATACCGGAGAGGTGATTGCTATCTGTCGATTTATCGATTAAAGCTGCTTTAGCCATCGCAGCGTTTATATCCAGGCTGATAAATGCCTTACTTAGGTCGTTAAAGCGCTGGATACGATCGGCGAATAATTCGGTGAGCTGTAATGCGCTTATTTCCCCGGACTGTAGATAACTCGATAATTCACTGATACTGGCATATGCGATTGATCCAGTCATTTCGGTGATTTGATATCAGCACAGGGCGGAATCTGACCAAGGTCGACCCGCCGTAAAACTTCGAGCTGGTCGAGCAAGTCCTGAAATCCGGTAATAATGCCCAGTTTGGGGTCCACCAGTTCCCGGAGTTCGACGTCATCCCAGGCGTAACCGGCTAGCTGGTCGCGAATGCCCTTAAGTGTTTCAATCTGTAGTTTTTTCACTGCGATTCTCGAGTAGATTGTCTCTTGCCACAGCGCGAGTTTACGCTAGTATGTCGAAATTCCAAGCGTGCTGGGTGGGTAAAAAGCCGAAAATACTCAGCCAGAATTGATGCACAGATTTTGCGTTTTGAAATTAATTGGAGAGGAAATAGTATGAGTGTGGAACTATCCGATAGCGATAAATTAATGATGGAAAGCCTGTACTGGTGGGATATTCCCACGCTTTTCCGTTGCCCGATTGAACGTGATCCGGGCAATGTCGATATTGCCCTGGTTGGTGTACCGCATTCGACCGGGAATGGTACTACTGAGCGGGATCAACACCTCGGCCCAAGAGCAGTCAGGGATATATCGGCGTTGGCGCACAGGGTCCATACTGAATTCCAGCTTGACCCCTGGAAAACCTGCCGGATTGCCGATATGGGTGATGTGCCATTGCCAGAAGCGAACGACAACGAGGCCTGTATCGAACGTATTACCGATTTTTATAAGGACCTGGATACGGCCGGCGTACGTCCGGTATCGATAGGTGGCGATCATTCGATTACCGGTGGCATTATGCAGGCGATAGCGGGTGAGCATGCCAATTTAACCGGGGGCCAAAAAGCTGCGTTTTTGCATTTCGATGCCCATACCGATGCTTTCGAACAAATCCCGCATTTCCTCGGTGCCAGAAAATCAGCTGCTCACTGGGCAGCATACCTGGTGCGCGCGGGATTAATCGATTCCTCCAGAAGCGTGCAAATCGGCATGCGAGGGAATCCACGGACACTGGACTGGTGGAAAACCAGCAGTGACCTCGGCTATGAAGTGGTACCGATTAAGCGCTACCGGGAGATGGGAGCGGAGAAAACCATGGCACTGATTAACCAGCGCATCGGTGATGCACCACTTTATATTACCTTCGATCTCGATTGTATGGATGCGACAGTCTGCCCGGGTGTGTCAAATCTGGAAGTTGGCATACAGGGTTTTCAGGTTGACGAGGCAATGGATTTACTGCGCTGCGTCAGGGGTAAAAATATCATCGGCGGTGATGTGGTGTGTCTAATGCCGACCAAGGATCACCCGAACAAGATGACATCGCATTTTGCTGCGGCGGTGATGTTTGAATTACTGAGTTTAATTGCCGACACCCATAGAAAGTGAGCGGGTTGAAATTGTGCAGTTTATCTGGCTAGGGGACTAATTTATATGTGTCCGATAATCCTCCTTTTGAGGGAAAATCCCATTCGAGTCTGACCCCTTGGTACTTGCTAATCAGCCTCATCAAAAGGTATAATCGAAATACGAGGAAATCAAACAATGCCGAATATCTCTGATTGTAGTGTTATGCTGTTCCCCTGGGATGCGAAGAAGCCAAGGGTGAGCGAAATTGTCGAAGCCGCGAAGCTGGCCGAGGATCTCGGCTTCTACTCGGTTACTCTGCCCACACATATGACGATGCCACCGGGTTGGCTATTCACTGATTTTAAAACCCGTGAACTTCTCGATGCCAGGGTAATCGTACCCGCGATTGCTGCGGCAACCTCAAGGATTAAAATCGGTTTCAATTCTCTGTTACCACCGCTACTTCCACCTTACGAATGGGCTAAGTACCTGTCCACCCTGGATGTAATGTCAGATGGGCGTGTCATTTTTGGGGCCGCGGAGGGTTGGTGGGAAGAAGATTTTGCTGCCGTTGGTGTGAACAGGAAATATCGGGCGAGCATGTTTAACGAGCAACTGGAAGTAATCACCAGTTTGTGGACCAGAGAAAAAACCACTTTCGAAGGCAGGCACTACCAGTTGAAGGATATAACCATGGAGCCCAAACCAGTGCAGAAACCTTATCCGCCAATCTGGATTGGGGGCAGCGCCAAGTCGATTTATCGAGCTGCTCGATACGGGGAATGCATTGTAGCCTTCTGGCCAGATGAGAACGCCGCTCAAAACGAGTGGATACCGAAACTAAAAGAAGAGGGCGAGAAGTGGGGCACTGACCCGAAATTGTGCGCATTCTCGTTTGTTTATGTGGCCAAAGACGAAAAGGATTACAAATCCCAATTACCAAAGCTGCGCCTGGCGGTATCCTTTGAGGACGAGAGCATAGATCCGAGTGATGTTACCATCAGCGGATCACCTGAACGCTGTGCACAGCGGATCAGGTCTCTGGCGGATGCCGGAGTATGGCATTTCGTACTTGAGTTTCAGTTCCATGGCCTGGAGCCGGTCAGTTTTGGTATGGCACAGATGGAAGCTTTCGCCAGGGACGTAGTACCGCTGTTGTAGTACCGTATGTCCTGTATCGGATGGTTTTATTGCGCAGTTTATGCTGGCGGGGAGTAATGGGTTTTTAATAAAAACAGGGAGACTACCTCAAATGAAAGAAGAAGCTCTCAATATTGTAATTGGCACGATATATTCGATGGAAAAAGTAGAAAATACAGACAAACTCTTTCTATTAAAAATTGATGCTGGAGGCAAGCATTATCAAATAGCAACAAGTCTTGCATCATTCTATAAAAAACAGGATTTAATTGGGCAGCAAGTTCCTGTTAAAATAGATGTTAAGCCAAAAGAAATTAGAGGAGTTTTAAGTAATGCCAGATTTATTGCAGTAATGGGGAGCAATAAAGAACCTGTATTACTTATACCTCAAAGCAAAGTGACCGATGGTGCTATTGTTATGTGAGCTTGCCAACAGTCTGCTTCACAGGAATCGCTCGCTCTCATGAGAGCTGATGCGTTAGAGCGTCAAATGAAACAGATCATTGGAAACTACGGAACCGAAGGGCACCCTGAATGAAAGGGCTGAAGGCAGAAAGCCGGAAAAGTATCTCGCTTTAATAACCTCAAATTAAACGTCAAAAATCTTACCAGGATTTAGAATATTATTCGGATCCATCATATTTTTAAGCTGCCGCATCAGGTCTATTTCCGCCTGGCTTCGAGTGAAATTCAAATATTTTTTCTTTTCAATACCGACGCCATGTTCTGCGGATATCGAACCATTTAAATTCCTTAGGGGCTGGTATACGATTTCGTCGATGGCTGAATGATCCCGGGCTGCACCCGGAGCAACAGTAAAGTGTAAATTACCGTCACCGATATGACCGTATGAAAACAGTTCAGCATCGGCGAATTTTGCTTTTAGATTACGGCTTACAGTATCAACATATTCTGGCATCGCCTCGATTGGCAGGCTGATATCGTAGCCGTAAACCAGCCCAAACTTCCGCTGTTCCGGTTCGAAAATTTCCCGTATTTGCCAGAACTTATGCCGTTCACTTTCTGAGCTGGCGAGAATGCCATTAACAGCAAGGCCGTCGTTAAGGCTTTGCATCAATATTGATTCGAGCTGCTCTTTATCGCTGTCACCATTTGAAATATTCACATCGAGTAGCACATAAAAACCTGCCGAATCTGATAGCGGTGCATCGACATCGGAATAAGCCCCGGTATTCAGGGCATAGTAGTTTTGCCACAAGACCTCGAATGCGATCAGTCTACCGGTGAGCGCCGCATCGAAGCGGCGCAATAATGACATCACGGATTGCCAGCAGGGTATTGCGAGTAAAGCAGTCTCGATCGACTGGGGTGCTTCATGCAGTCGCAGCACGGCGCGGGTGACCACTCCCAGGGTACCTTCCGAGCCGACAAACAACTGGCGTAAGTCGTAGCCGGTATTATTTTTCAGCACTTTAAACATCGAGGAAATAATTCGACCATCGGCCAGCACTGCTTCGACACCGAGTAGCAGATCGCGCATCATGCCGTAGCGTAAAACACGTACACCGCCAGCGTTGGTGGCGATATTTCCACCGATAGTGCAGGATGCTCTGGCACCCAAATCGAGTGCGAACATCAAGCCCGCCTGTGCCGCCTTTTCCTGTACGTTTTGCAGGATGGCGCCAGCCTCAACTTCAAGGGTTCGGGTTTTGGTATCGACTTCGGAAATTGTGTTCATGCGCTGCATCGACATTACGATATCGGAATCGCCAGAGCGATGTCCGTCGACCAGGCCGGTCATGCCGCCAACCGTGATGACTGCTTGCCCTGCCTGATTACAGGCTCTTAGCACGGCGGATACCTGCTCGGTAGTTTTCGGCCTGATCAGTGCACGGGCTTTAAGCGGTCGATCGTCCCGTAATCCTGCACTGTGACCGGCAAGGTCTTCTGAATCAATAAATCCGGCATCATCGACGATGTTTTGCAGGGTTTCGATAAGGTCTGACATTACAGTAGCAAGTGGGATTGATCTGGCATTTTAAAACCACAGGTTAGCAATTATCATGTTGCTTCAGTTTGTCATCATCGGCAGGCGCAAAGCAACTTTTTCAGGCGGCAGGCAAATTCGGTCATTACAGGCCTGGATGCCTAACTCGATGGGTATGACCAGTGATTCAGCATTCCTGTTATCGACCTCAAGATGGATTTGAACCTTACCCTGATATAGTGAAAGTGCTTCCTTTTGAAACCCAAGCGTGGTTGTGATCGATTCGGGGTAACTGACTTTATTCATTTGCCATCCAGTTTTGGCCGCATCAATCGATATCGTTGTTGGGATGAGACCTTTCTGTAGCGGCTGGTTGGAGTTAATATGCCAGCCCGGCGGTATTGATAAATCTATAACCACCTGTTGCGCTGTTAACTGACGAGCGATTGCCCGTACACCGCCTCTGGCCACATAGCGTTGCGCACTGAGTTCTCCATTACGGAGGTCGGTTACCCCGGTCAGCATATAGCCATAATTAGTAGGCCTTTGTTTAATGGCATTGGCCAGTACCGCTAGTATTGCATTTGCCTGTTCACCATATTTGAAATCAGCTAATCGGCTGTTTAACATTTGTAGCACTCGCAAAGCCACCGAGCTACCAGAAGGTACCGCGTTATCGGTGCCTCTGTCTCTGGGTCGGCCGATACTGGTAAGCTGTTCGTCACCACGATTCATGTAAAAGCCACCGGCCTTGTCGTCCCAGAAAAGAGTGGACATATTGTCAGCTATTTCTTTAGCCCTGTTGAGCCAGTGTTTAGAGCCTGTGACATCATAGAGGTGTAAAAGGCCCTCAGCAAAATACGCATAATCCTCCTGCTGCGCCGCAATCGAGGAATTACCATCGAGGTGTACACGATATAATTCTCCATGGTTCAGGCGGTTATGATCCCAGATGAATTCTGCGGCCTGTAGAGCGGCTTCGGTGTAGCGTGGTTCGCCGAGTATCATACCAGCCTGCGCTAAAGTACTTATCATCATGCCGTTCCAGGCGGTGAGGATTTTCTCGTCGCGAAGAGGATGTTCACGGGCTTCGCGGGCCTGATAAAGCTGGTTGCGAATACGGTCGATGCGTGAACCCAGCTTGTCCAGTGAGATATGATACTGATCGGCTACCTGTTCCAGAGCAGTCGGAAGATGAAGAATATTGCTACTTTCAAAGTTTCCATTTTCACTAATACCGAATAGTTCAATCGCAAATTCCGCATCCTGTTTTGACAGGCTGTGTCGAATTTGTTCGGTGGTCCAGAGGAAAAATACTCCTTCCTCACCTTCGCTGTCGGCATCGGTGGCTGAATAAAAGGCGCCTTCTGGCGAAGTCATGTCGCGTAATACATAGTCCAGAGTTTGTGTTGCGACGCGTTTATATGTCTGTTTACCAGTTAGCCGCCATGCCAACAGATAAACTCGCCCCAGATGTGCCTGGTTGTACAGCATTTTTTCGAAATGCGGAACGAGCCACTCGTTGTCGGTAGAGTAGCGGTGAAAGCCACCACCTATCTGGTCATAAATACCGCCCTGGCTCATTGCGTCCAGTGTTGTTTCTATTGTATTCAACGCTTCTCTGTCGGCATTGCGTTCGGATTCAGACAGCAGCAGGAAAAGTAAGGGCTCCTGTGGAAATTTTGGTGCCTGGCCGAAACCGCCCTGCAAGCTGTCGTGTGTTGCTATTGCCCGGCTGGTTGCATATTTCACGGTATTGTTACTTAGCTGGCCTGCGCTAGCCTGCTGATTGTTTAGCCGCTTAAGCTCATCCGAAATTTGCTGTGCCTGCTTGAAAAGGCGAGGTTGCTGGTTTTTCCAGATATCGGTCACGCGTAGCAGTAAATCAGCAAATACTTCGGGTGGGAAATAGGTGCCACCATAAAACGGTTTGCCTTCGGCGGTCAGAAAGCTGGACATGGGCCAGCCACCATTGCCAGCAATCATGGTGACAGCCTGCATATAGGTTTTGTCGACGTCGGGTCGTCGCTCCCGATCGACTTTGATAGCGATAAAATTCTGATTCAGAATACTGGCAATACGAGAACTTTCAAAACTCTCGCGCTCCATCACATGACACCAGTGACAGGTCGAATAGCCTATGGATAGAAATATCGGTTTATTCTCACGTTTCGCAACGGCGAATGCTTCGGGCCCCCAGGGATACCAGTCCACAGGGTTGTGAGCATGCTGTATCAAATAAGGTGAGTCTTCCAGGATTAAGCGGTTTGTATAAATGGGGCTGCCATCTTTCTGTAAATGTTCGGTTCTGGGCTGGTAGGCAGACCCTTTTGAGTCCAGAGCCTGTTCTATTTGTCGTGTTAGCTTTTCAGACCTGGGTGCAAAGCTGATGGTTTTCGATTCAGCTTCGTTTTGCGATGATTCGACACTTTCGGTTGCGAGTAAATGCGAGCTAAACAATAGTGTAACTGAGATAAAGAGTGGTAATTTCATGATTTTGACGGGAACCGAATTAGATAACACTGTTACTAACGATAATACTAACTGTTTATTCATTAATAATGGAAAAATTATGTAACGGATTAGCCGAAGAATTTTTTTTAATAAAAATTGTCGAAAATACGAATAAAGTATCGACTGGTTCGTTTTTAACCTCAACTATGCGAAAACATGCGACTCAATTTCTATTCACTTGCTCTGTGACCAGGCAAGGCAGCCATTAATGAATCAATTTGATTTCACATTGGGGCTGGGTAAGCGAAGGCGGCGTCAGAAATTCGAGCAGCAAATCCAGTCACATTTGACCAGCTTATTCCAGATTGCCCGTGGTATTGTCGATCAACATTCCGACGCTGAGGATCTGGTACACGATACCTGTGTAAAGGCTCTGATGTCATTTGAAAATGCCAGCTTTTCCAGTGAAGCATTGTTGCATGGCTGGCTAAATCGCATTCTAATTAATACTTACCGGGATCGTTATCGTCGTACAGTACGTTCGCCGATTCGTCCCTCCGCATACCACGCCACCTCCGATGACTGGCAGAATGTCGTCGAACTGGTCCCCAGTACAGATCTAACCCCTCTGCAAAGCATTGAACATCGTGAATCCTCAGGCGCGATAGACAATGCAATCGCGGCTCTTCCGCCGGAGGTGCGCGTGGTGTCTGTATTATTCCTGATCAAGGGTTTTCCCTATAAAGATATCGCCAGTATTACCGACTGTCCAATTGGTACGGTTATGTCTCGCTTGTCGCGGGGTCGTCAATTGCTACGAGAATCTTTGATTGATGGCGAAGGACCGGAAGATATTCATTCAACGGATCTGGTCGACAACAAAGGTGAGACATGAGTGATTGCGATTTATTTCGTGCAGATCTAAATGCCTATCGGGATGATGCGCTTGATCAGGCACGCAAAGAACAGCTGAGGGGTCATCTCCAGCACTGTCACGACTGCACTGAGGAAGTCAGGCAACTGGATTTGATGGAATCCGAAATTCGAATCAGGGCCGAGCAATGGGTGGCCCCGGTCGAATTATGGGAGCGGGTTCAAAGCAGCGTTAAATTGCGAAATATGCAAAAGCCAGTACTTCCTTCGATAACCCACAAACCGTTAGCCTGGATAGCCGCAGCAATGCTATTAGCGACAGTAGCGGTCGCTGTTTTGCAGCTACCTTCCTCTTCGAGTTCGGTGTCTGCGGTTCTGGTGAATGAATTCCATACTTTTGTTGTCAGTCAGCGACAACTGGATTACAGCAATTCGCAGGCGACGGCTATCCGTCAATGGTTTGCTGACAAAGTGGAATTTCGTGCGCCCATGCCGATTCAACCGGTGGGTTTACAGCTTGCCGGTGGTCG
>JAAEOZ010000063.1 GCA_024222685.1 Gammaproteobacteria bacterium
CACGGTACACCCCTCACCAGCCCCATCCAACCGATCAGCGTTTTGACTTGCTTGCCTTAACCCAAACCGGACACTTTAATTTGAGAACGTTCATATTGGACAGGTGACATATCCCCATTTGAAGTATGTAGTCGATCCAGGTTGGAAACTATGGGTCAGGAAACTATGGGTCAGGTCTTGAATCATGAATTCTCATAAGATTTTATTACCTTACTAATAGGCGAATAATGCAAACAGACTGCGTCCGCAAAAGCTTCCATACCGTAGGCTCTGCTTCAACAGGCACTATATACCTTCATTCCAGCCTGATGCCTGATCCAGTTATATATGGCTGGGCTGGGCGCTTTATCCTTTCTGGCTAGCATACGGGAATCGATTTATCACTTAAGGCTCCGGGTCAAAAACCAACTATCAAAATATTGGAAAACCCGGGGTCACCCATTAGGCAAAAAGTCAATCGAAAGCACAAAAATATTCTCCCGTGATGCCGGGCTGATATCAACATCGAGTTAACAAATTTAGCGCATCCGCTCTTTCATTCGGTTAGATGTCACAGTGAATGTGCACCAGTCACCCATCAGGATCAAGCTGTATAACTACAGCCCTGGCTTTCGCCCCAGAAAAATATCGGTACCATACACTGTCCAGTCGATTGACAAATCTTGGGCCTGAAACGACCAACCTGGTGTGGCTCAGAGCATGGGCACAAATCTTATAACTCGGTATAGATGAAAGAGCCGGGCCAATCAAGTCTGGTGGTTTTCAACCAACCCCAATACTGGTTTCCCGACCCTTTCAAAGCTTAGGAAAAGATTAGTTTTTCATTAAAATCCTGTTGCTTGCGCATGATCCAGTAACAGGCCCGGGCGAGTTTGTGGGCCAGTGCTTTACGGGCGACAATCGCGTTGGTCGCTTTAGATTTTTTTTGATAAAACTGATTGGCTTTATCATTATGCTGAATCGCAAAGTTGGCTGCTTCGATGAAGGCCCAGGCCAGATACTTGTTGCCATTCTTACGATTGTTCTCACCTTTCTTCTTGCCATTACTTTCACGGCGACTATCCACACAACGGCAATAAGAGGCATAGTTACCCGGCCCTTTAAAGCGAGTGATGTCACCTGTCTCCAGTAGAATAGTTTCGGCCAGTATATCGCCAATGCCCGGTGTGGTTTTCAAATAATGGAACCCCGGTGCCGGGGTGATTAGTTCGAGTATCGATTTTTCAAGAGTATTTCAGGGGCAATATGTACTGTATCTGTGTTTTAACTCATACCCATATAGTTACCCATAAATATCCATAAAAATATCTCTACCCAGGCATATTTGATATATTTATGTCACCTGATTTTTGCGAAGAGCCAGATTTAAACAAACCCTATGAAAAACAAAAACAATATCCTCATTGTCATGGCTGACCAGCTAACTGCTAAGGCGCTGGGTTGCTACGGCAATACCGAGGTCAAAAGTCCGCATATCGACCGACTTGCTGATGAAGGTGTGTTGTTCGAATCGAGTTATTGCAGCAGCCCACTATGCACGCCGGCACGTTATGCTTTCATGACCGGGCAGAATATTTCGCAATGCGGCGGCTATGACAATGCTGCCTATATGCCGGCGACTATGCCAACATTTGCGCATTATATGCGCCTCATGGGTTATAAAACCTGCCTCTCGGGAAAGATGCATTTTGTCGGTGCCGATCAGCTTCACGGTTTTGAGGATCGGCTAACAACTGATATTTACCCGGCGGATTTCGGCTGGATTCCCGACTGGACTAACCCGCACGAGCGTATTGATTTGTGGTATCACAACATGTCCAGTATCAAGCAGGCCGGTGTTGCCTCGATCACCAATCAATTCGCATACGATGACGAGGTCGGCGCTCAGTCTATGCGCGCGATTTATGATCACGCGCGTAGCGAAGACGAGCGTCCGTTGTGCCTGGTGACGAGTTTTATTCATCCACATGACCCTTATGCGACCCGGCAGAAATACTGGGATTTGTACAGCGATGTCGATATCAGCCTTCCTTCGGTAACAAGACCTGGTGCCGACCAGCAGGATGCGCATAACCGGCGTCTGGAAAAAGTCATAGCACTGGATGCAGTAGATGTAAGCGATGAAGATATAATCAATGCGCGCCGTGCCTATTACGGTAATATATCTTATATTGACGAATGGCTGGGACGTTTACGTACAACGCTTGATGACTGTGGTATGGGCGAAGATACCACTATTATCTTCACCTCCGATCACGGCGACATGCTCGGTGAATTCGGTCTCTGGTACAAAATGAGCTTTCGCGAATGGTCGTGTCGGACCCCGATGATTGTACACCGACCCAATAGATTCGCATCGGGACGCGTTGATCCGCCTGTTGCACAGGTCGATGTTTTACCTAGCCTGATCGACATTGCGCATGAAGGCACAGGGGCTGCCAGGCCGGATGCCATCGACCCACTAAGTGGCCGCTCGCTGGTAGCACTTTGCGATGGTGATGAAAGCAACGACCCGGGTTTCTGTGTTAGCGAATATCTTGCTGAAGGCACCGCAGCGCCGATGTTGATGATGCGGCGCGACAAATATAAGTTTATTACCTGTCCAACCGACCCCGATCAGTTATTTAATCTTGAGGATGACCCTCACGAGCTTAATAATCTGGCCTCAGAAACTTCAGATTTATTGTTGAATTTCCAGCAGCAAGCAGCCGATTACTGGGATGTCGAAGCCGTTCAACAAAAAGTGATTATGAGCCAGCAAAGAAGACGCAGCGTCCACGCAGCGCTTCGCATCGGACGCTATCAGGGCTGGGATTTCAACCCGCAACGCGATGCATCGGAAGAATATACCCGCAGCCATATGGATTTAACGCGTTTTGATATTACCTCAAGGTTTCCAAGGCCGGCGCCGTTTAAGCCGAAGTGGCGGTAACCATGCTGCCCGGCAGCTTCGAAGGCTTTGCACCGCTACTGAGCGAGAATTAAATTGTCCTGGGCGCTAAAGTAACGATAGTGGATCGCCCAGCAAATTAGATACATTGGGTACCTGCTGCAGTGCCCATTTCAGTTGATTACGCCTGGAAACGCCGAGATGGTCGGGCGCCACTTTATTTGAAAGTGGTATTCCTTTTTCCAGATCAATCAATTGCTGTTGTAAAATGCAGTTGAAAATTATGCGGTGTGCTTCGATTAAATTTTCAAATGTAGTATGCATACGATCCTGCCGCGCTAAAACTGCGGAGAGCCTCTGCGGTGTCGATAACTCGCGACAACTATTCTGAATAGCAAGAACTCGAGCACATGAAAACAGCGGCATGATACCACCCATCTTTAAATCCATGCGTCCATCATCAAGCTGGAAGCGTCCGAAAAGGCCAAGTGGAGATCGATTTTTTGCGGCATTAACTGACATCAGTTTGATGAAATTTTTACTCTGCGAACCCTTCAGGTAGGCATGCTCGAGTATCCGATTGGCCAGTTCGACATCGCCGTGGACACAAACTGAATCGAAGAAGATATCGCAGTTTAGAATATCATCCGGCGATTGACGCTTAATCCAGCTATCGATGGTATTTTTCCAGCGATCTTCTGATTGTCGCCAGCCTGCATTGCTCGCCATGACTCCACCTTTACAATAGACTACTCCTGCAATGTGTAAAATATCGGAAATCCGTTTTGCCAGCTCCGCAAACCATTTGTCCTGCTCGCTATCGGGCTCGCCGTGCTGATAAACAATGGCATTGTCCTGATCCATCGCCAACAGACTTTCACCTCGCCCTCCGGAACCGAGCACCAGCATTGCGTAGTTACAGGGAGGTTCACCAACTCCCTGATCCACCATTTGATTTTCGGCAATTTTGCAGGCCTGGCGCGTGAGCGCACAAAGTTCCCTTGAGACGACTGCGGCGATATCACGAGCATCGACACCCTCCCGGCTTAAACCCGATGCTACCAGGGCCATGTTACCCCAGACTTCCGCCATCGCTTCAGCACTGTCGGCATGATCAATTTCATCTCCTAATACAAGTGCATGATCGGCGCGTTGGCGTAACAGATCCCGTGCCGACAAAGCACCAATGATATTACCGTTTATATCGTGCACGCCGAGGTGTCGGAAGTATAACCGTTGCATGCGTGAAATCGCTCTATAAACAAACGCATCGGCGGACAGGCTATGCAGTGGATAATTCGCGATCTTTCCAACAGGCAATTCAAAACCAGTCTTGCCGTGTTTATTCAGGCTGCGCAGTAAATCGCGTTCAGTAACAATACCGGCATCCCGGTGTTCGCTATCCGGTTTAACAAATGCTGCACTACTGCGTCTTTGCATTATCAGAGACAAAACTTCAGCAAGGTTTTGCGATGCATTGACCCACAGTACTGATTCGCTCATTAAATCGCGTATGCGATGGCGATAAGGATAACTGTCGATGCGATTGAAGGCTCCCATGACATCGGCTTCCGTGCCTGATAGTCGATGAAGATCATGCCAGCCAAGCCTGACTTCTTCGCTTGCGGTTTGACTGAATTGTAAACAGGAGCGCTCCGCTTCAGCCAGGGTGCGAATCCCGCACTCACGCAATAAGGGTATCAGCGCGATGAATATTTTCGCAGTGGCTATGGCATCGCCTAACGCGCTGTGTCTGTGGTGTATTTCTACAGCCAGCCAGCTAGCTATGGTATCAAGAGAAAAGTCGGGTAAATTTGGCGCAACAATATTCACCAGGTAACGAACATCGAGCGTGCGTGGCACTATCCAGTCCAGCCCGGCTAGCTCGTGCTCGCGTTTCAGCATGGCGAGATCAAAACCACTGGCATAACCGATTAGCACACAATTACCTCGCCACTCGTTGAACTCTGCATTGATTTCGGCGAATGTACCGGCATCCGCAACATCGCTATCATGAATACCATGAATCCTGCTGCTCGACTCGGGTATGGCAACACCAGGATTTATCAGGTACTGAAAATTTTCCGGCTCTACTATCTGACCACGGATTACTCGTACAGCGCCGAGTTGCAGCATGCGTGCCTGTCGGGTATCCAGGCCGGTAGTTTCAGAATCAAATGCGATTGCGTTGAGCGACACCAGAGGACGTGTGGTGTGGGAAACAATATGTTTTTTCTGGCTCTCGGTCATAGCAAACCTCGCCCGAATTCTAATAGATTAGAACTGTTTTATCGACCACCAGAAACATCGATAAACGAACCGTTGGTATACGCCGAATCCTCAGTAGACAGCCACAAAATCGCTTTGGCAACTTCGATCGGCAGCCCACCGCGCTTCATCGGTACGCCCGACTTCATACGGTCGACCCGAGCGGGTTCACCACAGCTGGCGTGCATTTCGGTATATATCAGACCCGGTCGAACCGCATTGACCCGAATGCCCTGATTGCCGACTTCGTTAGCAAGTCCGATAGTCATGCTGTCAATCGCGCCTTTGCTGGCCGCATAGTCGACGTATTCATGTGCGGAGCCAAGTACCGCTGCGCGCGACGATAGATTGACGATGGTACCACCGGGGCCACCATGTTTATGCGACATGCGCATCACGGCTTCGCGCGCGCAGAGAAAACTACCACCAAGGTTGGTATCGAAAACTCGTTTTAATCGCTGCAGGGAAATATCTTCGAAATCGCTTTGCTGCTCGAGTATGCCAGCATTGTTAACCAGAGCGGTTAAACGCCCAAATCTATTGTCGACGGTTTCAAAAAGTTTCATGACTTCTGATTCGACCGCAATATTTGCCTGGACCGCTATCGCACGCTGATCCTCAGCCTCAATTGCCTTAACGACTTCAATCGCCGCATCCTCGTTTTGAAGATAATTAACACAAACATCAAAACCGGCCTTTGCTGCCAGCACAGCGGTTTCGGCTCCTATTCCGCGGCTTGCGCCCGTCACCAGCATAATCTTTTTCACGAGTTTTCCTAATAATCCAGCGCTATAAAATCTTCGGGCGCACTATGGTAAAACCGTGCCTGCGGATGTTGATTATAAACAACAAAGGCACCGGGGTTCATATTTAGCAATACCTGTAACGACTGCTGGTTGTTCTCAACCAGGCCAGTCATCATATTATTTCAGTTTATCACGCAACAACTGGTTCACCTGAGCCGGGTTCGCCTTTCCTTTTGACTGTTTCATAATCTGACCGACAAAAAAACCAAGTACCTTTTCCCTGCCTGCTTTAAATTGCTCGACCTGACCGGGGTTCGCGGCAATGACTTCGTCGATGAGTGATTCAATAGCACCGCTATCGGTAATCTGCTTCAGGCCCCTGGCTTCAATAATATCGTCTGCATGGCCTTCGCCCTGCCACATGGCTTCGAAGACCTGTTTGGCAATTTTGCCGGAAATGGTGTTATCGGCGATGCGTTTTATCATGCCGATCAGCATGGTGGGCGAAACTGGAGACTGTCGAATACTGATATCATTTTTATTTATAGCGCCGCTCAATTCGCTAAGTATCCAGTTTGCGATGAGTCGTGCCTGATCAGGCAATAATGCAAGGGACTGTTCAAAGAATTCGGCTGTTTCTCGGCTACTGGTCAGTACTTCAGCATTGTATTCGGATAACCCCAATTCATCGATATAGCGTTGTCGCTTCTGTTCGGGTAGTTCAGGCAAAGCGGCACGTATACGAACGATATCTTCATCGCTTACCGCTACCGGTAACAGATCTGGATCAGGGAAATACCGATAATCATTAGCTTCCTCCTTGCTACGCATGGAACGGGTTTCATCTTTGTCGGCATCGTAAAGGCGTGTTTCCTGCACCACCGTACCTCCATCTTCTATAAGCTCGATCTGACGCTCAATTTCAAAATTGATAGCGCGCTCAAGAAAGCGGAAAGAGTTGATATTTTTTAACTCCGCACGCGTACCGAGTTCCTGCTGTCCTTTGGGGCGCACTGAAACATTGGCATCGCAGCGAAATGATCCTTCCTGCATATTGCCATCGCAGATCTCGAGATACTGTACCAGTGTATGAATCTTTCGCGCATAAGCTACCGCCTCTTTTGCCGAGCGCATATCGGGTTCGGAAACAATCTCAAGTAGCGGGGTACCGGCCCGATTGAGGTCAACCCCGGTTTGCTCGGCAAATTCTTCGTGTAACGATTTACCGGCGTCCTCTTCGAGATGTGCCCGGGTCACACCGATGAGTTTACTAATACCTTCTTCGGGACTAATGCTGATCTGACCACGACCGACAATCGGCAGTTCAAACTGTGAAATCTGATAGCCCTTAGGTAAATCGGGATAAAAGTAATTCTTGCGCGCAAATACCGATTGTCTGGTAATTTCAGCGTCTATTGCGACACCAAATTTAATCGCCATACTGACTGCGTCGGCATTTAACACCGGTAGCACACCGGGAAGACCCAGATCAACCGCACAGGCCTGAGTATTGGGGGCCGAACCAAATGC
>JAAEOZ010000064.1 GCA_024222685.1 Gammaproteobacteria bacterium
AAGACAATTACGCAAGAGGCAGCCAAGAGATTACAGTTTGGAATGCCTTCTCACCTATCGGCAGTGGCTTTACGTAATCTCAGCGTATGTGAGCGGTTGCGTACATGCGTTTTTTCGGTCGGTCAGGTCGATCGGTTATTCAGTGCATTTATGGACAATGAGAAGAGTCACAATAATATCTACCGTGTGGCTTTCATACTCGAAGAAATGGCGTTTCGTGCGGCTGGTGAAACTGATATCGCTCAGGCAGCAAAATTGATAAGAGAAGCGATACAGATTAATCCCGGGCCTGCGCAATATAGACTGAGCGCAGCATCAATTATGCTGCTCAGTAACCAGCCAAAAGAGGCGACTATCTATGTTGAGCAGGTTTTATCAGAGCCGCAACCGCACAGCATTAAGACACGGGCAGAAAAAATCAAGCAGGATATTGAAAATGGCTATGAGGGTTTGGATTAAGCTTAGGGACGTGAACGAATCAAGTTGAGCAGTTGACGCAGGATTTTTGTTCGCCTTCGAGGCGCGGAAACAGGCGTGTAGTCGAACTACACAACTGTTTTCGTAACGAAGAAGACGGGCAAAAAGAGGCATCCTTCATTGTCCCTCGAAAGTAGTTTACACTTTTCTGCGACGCGCCATCGAAATCGAGATCGGGATCGCAATCGTAATCGAAATGAAATGACACCCGATAACGAT
>JAAEOZ010000065.1 GCA_024222685.1 Gammaproteobacteria bacterium
AGACAACATAAATTGAGAATACTTAACGCTGAGAGAAATTTGTGATATTCCCTGATTTTGCTGCTGATTTGAGCTTTCTCGAAACGTTATATACCTTGCCAGTATCGTAACTTGCTGAAAATGTTAGATTTCAAGTGGATATCATAAAATTTTTAGCATTTCAAAATTACAAATAAATAGCAGAAATCATGTTTTTTTCCCGGAAAACTGGGATCGAGTATATCTTAAATTTTCATAGCCGGTAATAATTCAAGCTTTGTTGAAGATAGATCAGATTTTGCCAATAACATTGCAACCACAAGATATGGTATAACGAGCATATTCGAAAAGGGCTGCGACGTCAACGCAGACTGAACGGCGGATAGCGGTCGGTTACCAGCAGAAATGCATAGGCTCCAACTCGCAGCGCCCAGCGCCAAACCCCAACAACGAAGTCGAACAGCGCCCGTGGATAGCGTCCGGTCAGCAGAATGTAGAACCAGGCTGCGACGACCGCCAGGACGGTGAGCAGGAATAGGAGCACGAGCACAATGTAATGCGGGAGTGCCAGCAGCCACTTAACGAGCGGAAGCCAGCGGTTAAGGTCGCTTTCGACGTCTGGATAGTCCACCTCCAGATGCACCGCCTGTTCGTCGACTGTCGATGGATAGCGGTCGGTAAGCAGGGCGAGATAAGCTAAGACACGTCCCTCGAACCGAACCAGCTCGCGCACGAAATCGAACCACCAGCGCGGATAACGCTGACGAAAAACAATCATAAGGGCGGTGGCCACAGCGAGACCGCTAGCTATCCCCCCCATCTTTCTGATAACCTCACCGGCTTCATTGACGATGACCGTCTCGCCGGCCGTCGTGATGAGGGCTAAGATGATGGCGATGGGAATGATCCAGATAATACGGAATAAGGTTGTCAGTCGACCCAGTTCCTCCGGATAGTCGACATTCAAACGAGCAGAATATTCGGTGGAATTAGCCATAAGCACCTCACTTTTCAATTAGTTATGTCTATAAGCCTAAAATCTCACAAAATTGCCCAGATGCCTGATAGGTTGAGATCATCTGCAAAACGGAAAAACCTGTGATATCTCAATTTAGCATTTCTTGCATTATGGATAACTCCTGTAATTATTAACAATACAGGATGGTATTCTTAAATTAATAACTTTTTGTGAGGCATGCGCAATGGAGGAGTAAGATTACAGATTTATAGAACAAATCATCTGACAACATAAATTGAGAGTAT
>JAAEOZ010000066.1 GCA_024222685.1 Gammaproteobacteria bacterium
ACGATCAGGTTGAGTATCGAATGACCGTGTTCATGTGCCTCCAGAGCGCTTGAGGCTTGCAAGCCGCTTAAGCTAATTAGCACAAAGATAGATATAAAAAGGTTTATTAATCGTTGAGTAGTCATATCGGAGTAAATGTTTAGAAATGTTATAACATAACATTAGCTCAAAAGTATATTCGGTACAAGTGGTTTTGTCTGAATATGAGTTTGAGCCAGGCGTCTCTGGTTAAAAAAGCTATTAATAGCTCACCGATAATTCCGGTGTGCTAGAAATGGACTGAAACACGACACAATAGCGCTCGGTTAATTTGATTAGAGTTGCTTGCTGCTCCCCTGGTGTTATTTCTTTTTATCGAGTTGCCTGGGTTGTTTTCCCTGAGCAGCCAGGGCGATTTCCAGGGCTGTTTCGAGGCGGATTATGCGACCGGTTAAATCCTCGATTTTCAATTGCTGGTCGACAACAGTGGCGGCCATGCCTTCAACTTTCAAATCCATTTTGATGACACGGGTAATGCTATCCCACATTTTTTCGGTTATACCCATTAGCCGCGCCTCGCTTTAGCTTCCATTTTGGCGATACGTTTGTTTGATGCAGCAACAGAGGCCAGGGCTTTATCGATTGATTTGCCGATATTTCTGGTGGCGTTATCCATCTGGGAAATCAGGATTTCGATCTCTTTTTCATCCTTGACGGGCTGATAACTGGACGCCGCCAGGCGCATAAACTCGCTGGTTTTTAAGCCTGCTTTTTTAGCTTTCGCGACCACGCGTTTTTTCTCGACTGGTGTCATTAATACCGGGACTCGTTCGGTAGCTGCCATACTATTACTCCACTATGTGCCTGTGCTGCGCCTGCACATAATAATATATTATTTATTATATGGGTAAGTGTTATTTTTATCTCATAACTGTTTGAATCAACTTCAATTATCCCTGACAAGCTCACTTCAGGGCAAAAGAATGGGCGAATGTGAATGTTGCTAATATTTTTGCCGTTTCAAATTTAACAGTAATGCCTATGAGTCCTGCCGGTATGGCCCAATCCCTTCTTGTTGACCAGAATATGCCCTGTAGTGACGCTATCAAGGATGATTTTATTAGCAAATGTTAAATCTCCCGACCAATTATCGACTAAATAATTGAGTAGCAGGCAGTTATATTGGTAGTATTGCCCAAACTCTTTTGCCGTTGGTGGATATGCGCCTGTTTAGAGTAACGCTTGCCAGATTGAATTTCAAAGACGCGGTTTTGCCCTGTTTCTTTGGCCTATTGATTCTATCTCCTTCATCTGAGGCATTTTTCAATCGCAGTTACAGTACGCTCGAAGAGGCGCAAACTGTAAAAGGCGATTTCGATACGATCCTGAGCCAGGGCAAACTACGGATTTTATTACCGCAGGATTTTACCAGTGTTACCTATCTGCCACGCAGGAAATCACCACTCGCTGAGCAACAGAGAATTGCTGAGGAATTCGCACTGTCGCATGGCTTAACGCCAGAATTAGTTTTAGTTAAGAATTTTGCCGAGCTTATTCCAGCCCTTGAAGCCGGCAAAGGTGACATTATCATCAATAATCTGACAATAAATGATCAGAGACGAAAGAAAATTAGTTTTTCAGTGTCGGTAGCTCATGTTCGCGAGCAGATCATCGTGCGTACTGACGACGACAGGATAAGCAGAGTCCGCGATCTGTCGGGTAAAACTATTATGGTAAATCGTGATTCCACCTTCTGGCACGCACTGAAGTGGCTGAAGGAAAATAAGTATCCTGATATAAACCTGAAGGCAACACCGGACCATGTAAAGCGGGAGCAGATCATTGATTTGCTCGCTGCCGGTAAGATTGATGCAACAATTCTCGATAGTAATCTGGCAGAAATATACCTCGGTTATCGAGACGATTTTAAAGTTGCCGCCAATTTCAGTGGGCAGCGCGACATTGGCTGGGGAATACGCAAGGATGCCCCACGACTGGTCAGTGAAATAAACCGATTCCTCCAGCTTGAACATTATGCCGATGCAACCGAATCGACTTATATTGATGACTTTGGTGAAATCAAAAAACGTAAAGTCATCCGTGTCTTGCTTCGTAATAATGCCGCTTCCTATTTTCTTTTTCGGGGCGAGTTAATGGGGTTTGAATATGATCTGGTGAAAGAATTTGCGCGTTATCATAACCTTCGCCTGGAAGTTGTAGTACCACCGACGCAACAGGAAATAGCCAGCTGGCTGCTCGAGGGCAAAGCCGATATGGCGATGGGATTTTTAGAACAGGAAGCAAAACTGGAGGCGCTGGGCTTAGGTTATACAAACCCTTACCATTTTGCACAACAACACATCGTGGTTCATCAGAACAATACTGCAACACAGCTTTCGGATTTAAAACAAATCGATATAAGTGCTGCTCGAAATAGTGGCAACTGGCACCGATTGAGTCGCCTCCAACGTCAGGGAGTGGAATTTAATTTGCGAACAAGTGACGATGATCTTGAGGCCGAGCAACTGGTTCAAAAGGTTTCAAAAGGGGAGCTTGAAGCAACACTGGTTGAACAGCATGTGCTTGATATCGCCCTGGCAGCTTCTACTAAAGTTAAATCGGTGGCAATGCTGGATGAGGAAATAGCGCATGTCATTGCGGTTAGAAATAAAAACCATCAGCTAAAAAAAGCGCTTAATGCCTTTGTAAAGCGTGTATACAAGTCTGAGTTTTATAATGTGCTCTACAATAAGTATTTCAAGAGCCAGAAATCCGTTGCGAGGCTTAATAAAGGTCGCATCGCCGACGTGCAGGCGGGTAAAATTTCTCCATTTGATAATCTGGTACAGAAGTATTCAGAAAAATATGGATTTGACTGGCGTTTAATTGCTGCACAGATGTTTCAGGAAAGCGGTTTCGATCCTGGGGCAAAATCACATACTGGAGCACGAGGCTTGATGCAGCTTATGCCGCGCACGGCTCGCTCACTTGGCGTAGAGAAAATTGATGATCCGGATGGCAGTATTCTGGCGGGTATTAAATATATGGACTGGTTACGGGATCGTTTCGATGACAGGTTAGCCTTAAGCGAGCGGCTGTGGTTTTCCCTGGCAGCCTATAATGCCGGTATAGGTCATGTTCATGACGCGCGCCGACTGGCAAGGCGGCTGGGGAAAGACCCGGATAAATGGTTTGCTAATACTGAGAATGCAATGTTGCTACTGACAAAAAAAAAGTACGCTAAAAAGGCCCGTTACGGATTTGTTAATGGCCAGGAACCGGTAAACTACGTGCGTGAAATCAAGCAGCGATTTGAAGCCTACGTTGACCTCGGCAGTAAGACCTTTAGCCTGAACAATAAAATGCAGGGAAGGGTTTTAACTCGCCTGCTGCGCAGTAATTCCGATCAGCTCATATACATCATCCGCCGAACAGCCTCGCGAAAGGTCGTTAGCAGGTTTTTTCAGGCCCTGTAATATCGGCCCTATTGCCTTCGCGCCCCCGAATCGCTGTGCGATTTTATAGCCAATATTTGCGGCATTAAGGTCGGGGAAAATCAACACGTTCGCCTGTCCCCGGGTTTGAGAACTGGCAAATTTTCTGGCAGATATTTCGGGCACTATGGCCGCATCCAGCTGTATTTCACCATCCACCGGGGTATCAGGTAATGCAGCTCTTACCAGTTTGGTGGCCTCCCGGACTTTATCAACCAGCTCATGTTTCGCACTACCGTCAGTGGAAAATGACAATAGTGCAAGTTGTGGCGGCTGTTCTATAAATTTTTTCGCGCTGTCGGCTGAAGTGATAGCAATTTCGGCAAGCTGTTCAGCATCCGGATTGACGACCAGTGCACAATCGGAAAATAACAGAGTACGCTCTGGATTGTGGTGGGCAGCTTCGAATACCATTAGAAAGAAACTCGATACCGTTTTAAAGCCCGGCGTGACACCTATAATTTGCAGCGCAGTCCGGACTCTGTCACCGGTAGTGTATTGCGCGCCGGCAATAGAACCGTCAGCATCTCCGGCCTGTAGCATTAAATCGGCAAAGTAAAGTGGATCCAGTGCCAGCGTTTCAGCCTGCTGCCGAGTCAGGCCCTTTTTAGATCTGAGATCAAATAAAGTTTGCGTATATTTAGCTAGCCGTGGTGCGTTTTGCGGCTCTACAATCGAAATCTCATCGAGATTAAATCCGCCATTTGCTGCTTCAGTTTCGATGTTATTCTTACTTCCTATAAGAATACAGTCGGCGATTTTTTCGGCCTGAGCACGCGAGGCGGCTTCGATTACTCGTAGGTCTTCACCTTCGGCGAGGGCAATTCTGGCTCTTTGATGGATAGAATTTTTAATAATGATGTAAAAAAAGTTAATGTATTAAAGGGCAATTTGTCGTCATAATGTAGGGCAAATCGAACCGCAATGGCAACTGTGTAGCAATTTATCACGTAGTCAGACCTTTTTATGGACTTAATGATACCTCAAAAAGCTTTGATTAAGGAATGAAAAATTGGCTGCTAAGGTGGTTTCAAACAGTGTTTGTAAGCGTAGTTAACGGGGAACTTTAATAATGAAAATTGGTGTATTGAAAGAGATACGTGCGGGCGAGAAGCGTGTTGCAACTACCCCTGAAGTCACTCAGAAACTGATCAAACTTGGGTTTGAGGTTGTGGTCCAGGCTGGCGCGGGTGATGGCGCAAATTTTTCTGATAAATCCTATCTTGAAGCCGGAGCCGATATCAGCAAGAACGCGGCTTCTACATATGCCGCTGCGGATCTGATCATAAAAGTGCGCGCCCCTGAACGTAATGCCAATACCGAACAGCATGAAATAGCACTAATGCGCTCCGGTAGTATTCTGATCAGTTTTATCTGGCCTGCTCAGAACGAAGCCATGCTTAAATTACTTAAGGAAGCCGAACTGACTGCGCTGGCGATGGATAGTATTCCACGTATTTCACGAGCCCAGAAGCTCGATGCGCTGAGTTCAATGGCAAATATAGCCGGTTATCGCTCTGTGGTCGAAGCTTCCAATCAGTTCGGACGGTTTTTCTCTGGTCAAATTACCGCTGCCGGTAAGGTTGCTCCGGCAATAGTTATGGTGATCGGTGCCGGCGTCGCGGGTCTTGCTGCAATTGGTACCGCCAAGTCCCTTGGGGCTATTGTGCGCGCCTTCGATACTCGTCCCGAGGTAAAAGATCAGATTTTAAGCATGGATGCCGAATTTCTCGAGCTTGATTTCAAAGAAGACGGTAGCGGTGAAGGTGGATATGCCAAAGTAATGAGTAAGGAGTTCATCGAGGCTGAAATGGCGTTATTCGCCGAACAGGCAAGAGAAGTCGACATCATTATCACCACCGCATTAATTCCCGGCAAACCCGCGCCCAAGCTACTAACCGAGAAAATGGTAAAAAGCATGCGTGATGGTGGCGTTATCGTCGATCTCGCTGCTGAACAGGGTGGCAACTGTGAACTTACCTCACCGGGTAAAGTTGTAAAAAGGCACGGTGTTAATATCGTGGGCTATACCGATTTACCCAGTCGAATGGCAGCCCAGTCGAGTCAGCTATACGCGACTAATATTTACAATCTTGTCGAAGAAATGTGCCCTGAGAAAAATGGTGTTCTCGAAGTCGATATGGAAAATGTAGTCGTCAGAGGCGCCACAGTGGTGAAAAACGGCGAGATAACCTGGCCGCCGCCGCCGATAGAAGTATCTGCACGGGCCCCTTCTTATAGCGGCCAGACCAAGGAAGTAGAAGTTGAAGCTAAAAAGCATGAACCGAAGGAACCCTCTCCTGTAGCGCTGGCTGCGAAAAGTGCCTGGCTACCGATTTTTATCAGTGGACTGGCGCTGTTTGGCCTCGGGCTTGTAGCACCGGCATCGTTTATGGCGCATTTTAGTGTTTTTGTGTTGTCCTGTTTCATTGGTTACATGGTGATATGGAATGTATCACCGTCTCTGCATACGCCTCTGATGAGTGTGACGAATGCAATCAGCAGCATCATTGTGCTGGGTGCATTGACCCAACTGTCCTCTGATAGCTCAATCGTAATGTATCTGTCAGTAATAGCGGTGTTTATCACCAGCGTGAATATTATTGGCGGATTTTCTGTGACGCAGCGCATGCTGCAAATGTTCAAGGGGTAATCGTTGTGTCAGAGAATCTGGTTTCTGTAGCTTATCTGGGTGCCGCCGCATTATTTATTCTCGCGCTGGGTGGTTTAAAGAATAACGAGTCGGCACGGCGCGGTAATATGTACGGTATTATCGGTATGACTGTCGCCGTGCTGGTTACAATTTCAGCATTTGTGACCAATAATCACAGCCTGTTAATCGTCATCATGGTGGCTGGTGGTGCGATCGGTTTTGTGCTCTCCCGACGGGTACAAATGACGCAAATGCCGGAGCTGGTAGCTATATTACATAGCCTGGTCGGCCTCGCCGCAGTGCTTATCGGTTATGCAAATTTTCTTGATCCAGGCATTCATTACGCCGGGGTTGAAAAGACCATTCATGAAATAGAAATTTTTATCGGCATCGGTATCGGTGCATTGACGTTTACCGGTTCAATCATCGCTTATGGCAAACTCAGTGGCATGATTGGCGGCCAGCCCTTGCTATTGCCAGCGCGTCACTGGTTGAACCTGGCGATGTTTGTTGCTGTGATTATTGTTGCTATTCAGTTTGTCGGCGCCGAATCACATTCTGATGCTCAGCTGATGTTAATCATCATGACAGTAATCACTCTGGCATTTGGCATGCATATGGTGGCCGCGATTGGTGGAGCCGATATGCCGGTGGTGATTTCCATGTTGAACAGTTACTCGGGTTGGGCCGCGGCTGCAACTGGTTTTATGCTGTCTAACGATTTGTTAATTGTCACCGGTGCACTAGTTGGAAGTAGTGGTGCGATCTTGAGTTACATCATGTGTCGCGCGATGAATCGTCACTTTATCAGCGTTATTGCCGGCGGGTTTGGTACTTCCACAGGGTCCTCAGGTGCCGGGGCGGCCGAGCAGGGTGAAGTCACCACGATTGATATTGGGGAAACCGCGCAGCTTCTGAAAACGGCCAAAGAGGTTATGGTGGTACCGGGCTACGGCATGGCCATGGCACAGGCTCAACATGCCATCTCAGATATCACCAAAACACTCATCGATAAAGGTGTTAATGTTCGATTCGGTATTCATCCCGTCGCCGGACGTATGCCGGGACATATGAACGTATTACTCGCGGAGGCTAAAGTACCGTATGACATCGTATTCGAAATGGATGAAGTTAATGATGATTTTCCGGATATCGATGTCTCAATTATCATTGGTGCCAACGACACTGTAAATCCATCCGCACTGGACGATGAAAACAGCCCGATCGCCGGTATGCCGGTACTCGAAGTCTGGAAGGGTGAAATCACCATCGTATTAAAACGAAGTATGGCGGCCGGTTATGCCGGTGTCGATAATCCATTATTTGTTAAGGAAAATACGCGGATGCTTTTCGGTGATGCCAAAGAGAGTCTGGATTCTTTGCATAAGGCCTTATAGAAATTTTATCCTGCTACACTGTCAAGCCTGTAATGTTTTCGGTGCATCGGCATGTACTACGGTGAAAGACTCAACAGCGTAAGCCATCTGGTTGGCGCAGCACTTGCACTGGTTGGCCTCGGTGCTTTACTGACAATCAGTGTTCAGACTCGCGACCCCTGGGTGATAGTCAGTTTCACGATATTCGGTTTGACGATGGTACTGCTTTATACCATGTCGACCCTTTATCACAGTTTCAGCCCGCCAAAATTGAAGCGAATATTTCAGTTATTTGACCATGTCTCAATATATTTACTGATTGCTGGAACATATACACCTTATATGCTGGTAAGCCTGCGAGCAGGCAATGGCTGGGCAATTATGAGTATTGTCTGGGTACTTGCTGTGGCTGGTATTCTGAGTGAGATTTACCTCTCCGGTAAAGCAATCAAATTCGGACAGATGATTGTTTACTTTGCGATGGGGTTCGCCTGTTCCTATGATCTGGAAGGCCTCAAACTTGTACTCGCTGATGCCGGATTTTACTGGTTAACCATAGGCGGGCTAGCCTATGCCAGCGGCGTTGTGTTTTATATCCTCGACAAGTTGAAGCGCTTAAATCATGCTCATGGAATCTGGCACTTTTTTGTACTGGCAGGCACTTCCTGTCATTTTATTTCCATTATCGGCTACGTTCGTTAGAAAGCAGGCTGCGGAATTACGTTAGCAGTGATCTATATCATGAAGCACAATAATCAACGGGACTACACTGTCGCTAATAATTTAACAATTGGAAACAACCCGTGCAATACAAAGATATACTACTTTTTCTCGATGACGGAAACTCAAATGCAGTGCGCATCGAAGCTGTTCTTAGCCTGGCTAAAGCACAGGGTGCCAGGGTAACAGGTGTCACGCTATCCGCAATCAGGCCGGAGAATGAGATTGTTTCAGCGGTCAATGTGCTTAATGACATGAGCAAGCAGGCCGCTATAGAACGAACTCGACATTTCATTGAGCGTGCTGAAATGGCCGGTGTGTCGGCGAGAAGTCATATCATTGCCGGCGTTGAAGATATTGCAGTTCGTAAAATGGCGCAGTATGCGCGAAATTATGATCTTGTGGTATTACGCCAAACCAATCCAGGTAGAGATAATGCCGATCTGGTTAGCGCAGTTGCAGAACAGGTTGTTTTACATAGCGGTCGACCGGTGTTTTTGATGCCATATATCGGCGCTCATCGGATTCCGCTCAGAAAAGCCGCAATCGCCTGGGATGGAACACCTGCGGCTACACGCGCCATACACAATGCAATTCCGTTATTAACAGGCCTCGAAACTGTCATGGTGCTGATTATCGAAGCAAGCGGGAAAACCGCAAAGGGGGAATTGCTGGCCGACGATTTATGCGAACACCTTGGCAATCATGGTATTAATGCGACGGTCAATCGCCGGCAGAAAGCCGGTATAGATGTGCCGGATATTATTCTCAACGAAGTGGTCGACAATGACCTGGATTTACTGGTTATGGGCGGATACGGTACACCGAGTTTACAACAGAAAATATTTGGTGGCGTTACCCGAACAATTTTATCGAGTATGGTTGTTCCGGTTTTGATGTCGCATTAGTAGTTTTGCTTTTCATAATTATTCGCTTGTATCATATTGATTAAAGGTCCAACATAAACCTGCTTCTGCACTCTTTGAGTAGGATATTATGAAATACGCAGCGGTTGTCTTTCTCATTTCAGTAATTTCGTTAATAGCGGCCTGTAACAATAGTGGTGATCAACCCCAACCCACGGCGATTGTGCAGACTGAAACACCGGTCAATCAGGTCAGCTTAAAATCAGTACAAAGCTGTACGGCGTTACGGGATAAGCTGATCGACAACTGGGTCGAGAATCTGGTTTCTTATCATCGTTTCTTACCCGGTCAGGGTGGTGATTTCGGCATCACATCGATACAGGAAGACAGCCTTTCGGTATCTTCCGACAGCGCTTCCAGCGGCACAGTGCCAGATAACGTGAGCCAGACCAACACTCAGGAAACCGGGGTGGACGAAGCAGACAGAGTAAAGGCTGACAGTGAGGGCAACCTGTATATTGCTCAGCACGACAGGCTGGTAATCGCCGATGCCTGGCCCGCAGAATCGATGAACATTATGTCGACTCTGGAACTGGATGGAGCCGTATCCGGCCTCTATTTTTCCGAGCAGGATGATCTGATTGTTGCTCTGGTTAGAATGCGGCCCGTCGAGCCGAACTTCGAGCTTGCGAACGATAGTTTTGCCCCCTATATCTGGTGGAATCCCAAAACCGACCTGGTATTTATCGATATCAGTGATAAGGCGAATCCTGTTATAAATCATCGAGTACGGCTGGATGGGAATTTAATCGGCAGTCGTGCCAGCAATGGTCGGCTACACCTGATACAGGGATTTCATCTGGATCGATATATTTTTGCAGGGAATGCAGATGTTCAGGCCCTGTTAGACCTTTTCCAGCAAGCTTTTGTCGATGGCAACGAAAATGAAATGGCTTCGATCAAAGCCAGGCTTAAATTGCATATTACCGGGAATTTTAATATTGACGATATTTCCGCGCTGTTACCCGCCTATCAGGAAGTAGCGACCAAGCAGATTGGTCAGAGCCAGGCTATGTCCTGTGACAGTATTTATGCACCGATTATCGATACCCGGGATAATCACTTTCTGGTAGTGACCAGCGTCGATTTTGACGGTGGCAATATTCATCGCGCAGCCGCAATTGGCAGTGGCTGGATTGTGTACGCCAGTCAGCAGGATTTGTTTATTGTTCAACCGGGTAATTCCTGGTGGTGGCGTCCTCATCAACATCAGCAAAGTGCAATTCATCATTTTTCCATAACCGATCAACAACCTGTTTACCTGTCCACGGGCCTGGTGAAAGGTTATGTTAATAATTCGTTTAGCCTGAGCTATTTTGAAAATCATCTACGGGTAGCGACTACCGAGAATTTCTGGAATCTGAGTGATCTAAGCGACATCCGCAGCACCAATCATTTAACTATTCTTGCCGATAATCAGAATAACGCCATGGATGTCATAGGTTCGGTTAACAACTATGCCGATAACGAGCGTATATTCTCGGCACGTTTTATCGATGGCAGGGGTTATGTGGTGACTTTCCGTCAAATTGATCCACTGTTCAGCTTCGATCTTTCAGATCCCGCAGCACCCTTTATTTCCGGAGAGCTCAAAATACCCGGTTTTAGCTCTTACATGCATCCCATCGGCGACAGCCACCTGTTAACCATTGGTCGTGATGGCGATGACAATGGCGCAACTAATCAGGTCGCGGTAAAACTATTCGATGTAAGCGACCTGGCTAATCCACTGCTGGTTGACAGTTACACACCCGAACTGGGTGATGGTTTCGCCTGGAGCGAGGCTAACTGGGATCATCATGCTTTTACCTATTACGCACCGGAGCAGCTACTGGCAGTACCTTTGTCCAGCTATAACTTCCTCAATGATAAATATTTTATGGGTATGCTGGTGTTAAACGTCGACCTGGATCTCGGAATGTCATTGGCGGGGCTGGTTGATCATGAAGACCTGTTACAGCAGATCAGTTGCAGTGATAGCGTTACTTTCTGCGGCAGGAACTATTACCGCTGGTTGTCGCAGCCCACGCGAAGTGTTTTTATGACTCAGGAATCCGACAGCTATTTCTATTCGTTGTCAAATATTGGTCTAAAGGCTGTCAGTACCGACGACTTTGCAACTACTGCGGGTAGCCTGTTGCTAGATGTTCCGGAAAGCTATTACGCGTTTTATTATTAACCGCTATTTCTCGGCGGTTCCCAGCTGTCTGGAGGCCGTTCTTCGAATTGCGGGAGATCATCATTTATATCATGCCATTGAGCCCTGGAACCTACGAAGATATGTGACTCTGGCTTTATCCCTGGATCTCCTTCAACCGTGCCGAGCGTTATCGTGGTGATCTTACCATTGTCGGTTCCCGCTAATGTCGATCCACACTCGCTACAAAAGCACCATCCGCCACCCGACAACGTTTCGTATACTTTTACAAGGCCTTCTCCTGAGATCCATATAAAATCACCTGGATTGAATTCAGCATAAGTAGAAAATGCTGCACCATGCTGACGTCTACACATAGAACAATGGCAGTGATCTGCGTCAAACAGTGGCCCAGTGACTTCGTAGCGAACCCTGCCGCATAAACATCCGCCTTTAATTGCCATCTAGGTATCTCCTATATGCCGCCTAACGAAGCTGCAGGTAATTTAGAGTCACGGGGTCAATTCCCACTCATCATAAGGCCGTTATAAAACTATACGGATAAATCAAGTTTTATACTATTTAGTTTTCTATTCAAATCTCCTGACCTGCCTGACCTGCCTTTCCAGGTATTCATCTTTTTGTAAATTTATGTGCCGTGTCGATTGCAGTTTTAATGTTTTCCCAATTAGCGTCACTCCGCAGCGTACAATCGGCCCCCAGCATGAAATCCCCTGACACTTCCTGGCAGGCAGCCAAAACAGCATCCTTGACTTCGCCTGTGCTTCCAGTTGAAATGACACCAAGTCGTTCCAACCCGCCCATGAAGGGTCGGCCAAACAATTTGGCAACATCATTTCCTGTCAATGTCTTTGAGTCCAGTTCCAGGCCAACATTTACCACATGGCCCGGATAATCCACGAAGGGTGCCAGATCCGTGTACCTGCCTTCATAGTCACAAACATGCAGGATATTAAATTCGCAAGCACGGTTGATCTCCTCCATCAAGGCCAAATCATAGGGCTTAATGCATTCATCAAACACAGGAGAGCCCTCAAATCGGTGGGTTTCGCCGCCCTCGGTGGAATGCAAGAACCCATCAATCCCCACGTCGATACATCCTTTCACGAAAAGCATCAAACTCTCAGTGATAATCTCAATCCCCTTTTTTACCTGATCAGGATTTTCTCTGAGTTGCTGGATCAGGGCTTCTTTCCCTACCGTCTCTTCGGCACACATATAGGGTGAGTAAAGCGTCATTATTATCATCGCATCTTTACCAGCGGCATCCACCATCCCCTTCGCGATATTGATCTGATCTTCGTAAAAATCCGCACCGTGGAAAGGCATCCTGATCCAGTCTTCCGGCTTCTCTATTTCGGCGATAAATGGGAACGTGTTCTCGGACTGGATTTTGACGAAATCCATCCCGGTAAAGTTAAAATACTCCAGATGTTTATCAATAGCAGCCTGCCCGCGGTGATAGCTTTCATCAAAATGGAGGAAGAATCCCGCAGGAATGTACTGGGAGGATGTCCCCGAATCCAGGAATCGTTCCATAATTTCTCTTTTGTTCATCAATCTATCTACCCCTAAACCGATATATTTATGTGGAACTTATGAACAATGCAGTGAACAATGGGCCGAACAATTAATTGATCGATACTGACCCCATTGACCCTGCACAATAACCTACAAAGAACCTTATTACTAATCATCGTCATCATCATCGCGATGTTTGGATTTTTTTCCTTTATCCCGATTTTTTTCGTATGACCTTAACTTGCCCGCATTAAAATCTTTCGAGCGCCAGATACGCTTCGCTTCATCTTCATCACCACTACGATGACATTCAGTACATTTTTCATAATCGCGAATACCTTCTTCAACATGCTCCTCACGAATTTTTGATCGCGAGTGTTCATGACAGCCGTAACAGCTGTAGTTAGCGTAGTCGTTGTTTATGTGGCAGGTTACACAGTCGGTATCGTGGTCCTTATCGAAGCGGAAGTACTTTTCATGCTCAAAGGTAGCCGGTATCCAGCTATCTTGAGTATGACACTGACTACAATTGCCCTTGACCTTCCGATGTAGATCGTCGACAGGTTTGCTGTGGCAACTGTCGCATTGCTTCAACAAGGTTGATTCAAGTAAGTTGTGTGAGAAATGCCTGATCGGACGGAAAGGTTGCACACCCTTATGGTCACTATGACAGGAGACACAATCATCTTCGATCAATTTCTGGTGAAAGGCGACGTTCTTCTTCTCCTTTTCGATAGGCAGTCCCTTGGTAGTTATTTTGCCAATCTCTTCTACTTTATGGCATGCGATACATTTTTCGGGAGGACTACCGATAAATGAGCTGTGGCAGGCAAAGCAATCTGTAGCCAGATCGGCATGAGCATCAATGGGCTTCCCCGGGCTGATCATCAGCTGGGGATAGAATATCGCCAGCAACACCAGGATGGCCAGATTAACAACCACTATAACGATGTAAGTTTTACTGTTCATTTCCATTCCCAGAACAGAAAGATGCTAAGAATATGAGTGATGCCAAGCACGGCAAAAACCAGGGTGATCGGCAGGTGCACGGCACGCCATTTCTTCATTACATCGAAGGTGATGGCATCCCAGAACAGTTTCTTCTCGATGTCCTGCTCTGATAATTCTTGCTGCGAATAGTGTTCTTTCTTTTCAGCCAGAAAGCGACGCGAGCGATCCAGCAGGTACTTACCCGTCATGCCGCTAATAACGTTGACCAGCATGGCGAATAGCGCAAGCCACGGCAGAATGGTATAAATATGAATGCCGGCATGTACCATAATCATCAGCGCACCCAACCAGGTCAGGGTTTCATGCAGAATTAGCAGGTTCCTGGGTTTGCCAAAACTGATCTTTTTGCGCTTGCGCATAGAGTAAAAGAATGACATCAGAATTAAAATAACACCCGGTATGCCAAGCCAACGACCAACCCAGATCAGTTCAAACTGATGCAGCAGTGCATCGGTGATGATGGTCACCAGAATCAACGCGCCAAACATCTTCAGGAAGGGGACGACTTCTTTTTGTATGAGTGACCGATGCATAGCTAATTTCCTAAGCGTCCAATGTCAGATCGCACTTCGGCGTAGAAACACACAGTAGGCAGTGTTCCGGTTCTATGTCAGCATCCGGTTCCTGAATATAATCGACCTCACCAGCTTTCACTACCGTCTGACAGGAACCACAACTGCCGGCGCGGCAACCCGAATCCACTTCAATATCGTTGACCTCGGCAAATTCCAGCAGTGAAGCAGCAGCAAAATCCCAGGGAATGCTTTTGCCTGATTGACTGAAAGTAACAGTGATGGGCCGCGTGCTGGTTATGGGTGCAGCTTTCTCCTGTTTACTGAGTGTGGCGGGTCCAAAGGATTCGAAGTAAATATCATCGCTATCCACACCCCAGTCTTCCAGCCCGGGAACCAGGCTCTCCATCATTGACCTGGGCCCACAGACATAAAACTGATAGCGCATCAGTTTGAGGGTGGCGCGTAGCAGCGGAATAACTACCCGGCCATCGTGCTGATAATCAACACCTTTCACATCATTTTCGTTAGCTGCGCTATAACAAAGGTGCAGGTGGAAGTTGTCGTGGGTGCTGGCAAGTGTCTGTAGATGCTGTTTCATGATCAGCTCATCACCATTACGCACGCCGTAATAAAGCCATATTTCCCGCTTTATCCCGTTCTCCAGCACCATGTTAAGAATGCTTAGCATCGGCGTGATACCGATACCGCCGCAAATTAATACAATGGGTAGAGGTTCTTCTTCCATCAGATGGAAACGACCGGAAGGAGCTTTGATCAAAAGTCGACTGCCCTCCTGCACATGATCATGTAAGTAACTGGAAGAGACACCGGCTGGCACATCTGGCTGATTAACTGGTGCGGGAATTCGTTTAATGGAGACCCGATAGTAGTTGGCTCGGGGTGCATCGGAGAGCGAGTAGCAACGCACTACGGATTTTAATTTACCTGTATTCGGATCTTCAATTTGTAGCTTGAAGGTTAGAAACTGACCGGGTTTAAAGGTGGCTAAAGGTTTGTCATCAGTGGGCACAAGATAGAAGGAGCAGATAGAGTTGTTGAAATCTTCTATTTGTCGACGTTGAACAACAAACTCCTTAAAGCCACCAGAGCTAAGCGGCTCAGTAGAAGAGCGAATTGTTGCATTGGGTTGGGGTAGGTTCTCAGTACGCTGTATTCCCTCGTCCAGATCATGAAACTGACGTCTACGACGATACAGCCCTAACAGCATCACAATAGCGACCTGTGCAAAAATCACTGCAAATATAATTAACGCTAAAGTACCCGTCGTCATGTTCTATATCTCAGTGTCGTGTTTCATTTGATTAATTTCAATATGAGTGGTTGAAAAGATTTAGTATATTAAAAAAAATGGATGCATTATGACTGCCAGAAAAATTGCGCTAACGCTGCCAGCCATAGTAGCAAAACCAGAGCGGAGCGGCGGTTTTGGCATCCCTCTGGCTGGACTGGTTATACGATTTATTTTTTGCCATGCAACTTGATAACCTTGGCTTTCTTTTTGTTTGAGTTAGCTTGCTTAACCTTTTTTAATAAATGTGGCGAAACATTCCACTTTTGACCCGACTCTGTAATAACAGTAACAGTTTTTTTATTGAATTTAACCAGAGTGCCGAATTGCGTACCCCTGCCTGAAGGTTGAAAACTTACTTGCTCTCCAGGATTAAATTGCATCATCTCATTGTGAGTATGAAACGTCTCTAAAAACTTCAATCGCTCTACAATCCGATGGTTTAATTCAACTAATTCGTCTTCCGCTAAATTATCGATATCTATTGTCATTACTCAGATTCTCTTTGTAAGTGCATTCATGGTAGGAACACCGGTTACAGAGGAGGGGTCAGGTCTTTCCGCATCACATCACCCAAACCGTTTTATTATCCGACTGACAGTCGTGTAATGAAATACGGGAATGTCATCCAGTGCCGCCATTTTGTTTATCTTTTGCTGATATTATTCTACAAAGACCTCCCCGCCTAATAATACCTGTTTCTGGAGCTTTTCCCAGATCGGTGACAATTCCACCCCTGCTCGAACGAAGTCAATATAGCATTCTCTAGATCGTTGGCCTTGTTATG
>JAAEOZ010000067.1 GCA_024222685.1 Gammaproteobacteria bacterium
CACCCGATACCAGCATAGACAGCTTTTGCCAGACATGCGGTTCCGGTCTGAATGGCGCCAGGCCCAGCGTCAGGCAAAGTACAATTAACAGGGAGAATGGTATTTTAGTTAGCATCAGGACTTTGTTTTATCGGGCAGAAACAACCGATAATAATTCAACTCACATTAACGGTCACGTTAAAAGCATCTACCCAGCATCAGACCTTCCCAGCTATAATCAGATATCACTATTTACGAGTTCAACCGATGAAACCAGTCCCAATAATCCTCTCAACTCTATCACTGGGTATTATTGTTGGCTACTTGATAAACAGCAATTTTCATTCCACGGATTCTGCACCCGTTCCAGTATCGAAAACCAGCCAGTCAGGTAGCTCACAGAATATTACTGGTGATTCACCGGCAATCAACCAACTCGTTATTGATATAGATGAAATAAATCAACGCCTGCAGCAGGAGATTAGTGCAAGACAGTCTCTCGAAGGAAAGCTGGATAACCTCAGTCAACAAATAGCCAGTTTAGAGCGAGATGACATTCACAGTCAGAATAACACCGGCGTTGAGAATGACAGTGAAGAAGTAGCAGGAGCTGCAGATTCGGGAGAGAACTGGTTCAACGAACAGGCATTGATCGATAGCGGCATGAGCAATAGCCAGGCAGCAGAGTTAAAGTTGTTTTTCGAACAGCAGGAACTTAATCGCATGTACTTACGTGACCAGTCAGTTCGTGAGAACTGGGATCGACAGAAATATCGCGATGAAATACAGAAATTATCTGAAAATGCCAACTCATTTCTCAACCAGCTCGATGAACAGGCTTACGATGCATATCTCTATGCATCAAGGCAACCTAACAGGGTCAGAGTTATGAGTGTGCTAGATAGCTCACAGGCGGGGTCTGCCGGTATTCAGGCCGGAGATCATATTATCAGTTATGACAACAAGCGTATATATAGTGGTTTTGAGTTACGTTCTGCAACAACCAGCGGAGATATCAATCAAACTGTTGCTGTCAAAATTGAACGCGATGGTAAAATTATGGAACTGTATCTGAATCGCGGCCCACTCGGCATTCGCATGAATTCGGTAAGTATCGCTCCCGCTTCCTAAAATCTGAGACCGATACCAATATGGAAACCGGTTCGAACAGAACTATTTCTCGGTGACCACAACTGAATTTGTTCAGCTTTTAATACCGGGTAAACATACTCACTTTGACCAATTTTTCCTGCCTGGCTTTGTCCAATAGTACCGGTCGCGGAGAGTAGTTTGCCCTGCATATAAACAGTCGGCTCAAGAAATCCGGGATGTAATAATATAAATCGACCAAGCGGCTTTTTGTTCTGTAAAGGCCTTTGCGAACGATTAAGAGGATAAGCCAGTATCTCCATCTGGCTTGAGTTCTGCAAATTTTTAAAGTCCAGAATTGTGCCGCCCCACAGCACAGTTTTGCCCATGCCTGCCTCAGCCCGCAATTGCACATTCTCAGGTGTTAGCGTTTTATCGACAAACGTGGTGTCCAACACCGGAGTAGTAGCGCAGGCAGTTATTAATAATCCAATAAATGAAAATGTAAGAACAATTCGCATACTAAACTGTACTAGTGGCGTATATGGCGATGATAGTGAAAATGATGATACGGCCAGGGATAAAACGGGAAGTAAGGATATATAAATGGCCGATAATATGGTTGAGGATAATCAACTCTTTGCGCTCTTTGCGGCCAGAGATAAAATTCATCAACATTCACAAGCGGAAAGTCATACTCGAATTCACCAACTTTACCGGCCTCGAGCCGATCAAACCGGCCAACTACGGTAATTTCGCGATCCTGTCGATAAACCAGGGGTTCCAGAAACTCATCGACTACAGCAATAAAGCGCCCGGGACTGTCAGCAGATGCTATCGGCCGACCATTATCATTGGTGGGGAACGAGACTATCGTTAGTTTACTTTGATCTTTCGTATTCTCTATAGATAAAACAATTCCTGCCCAACGAATCTGCGATGAATAAAACGCGTCTGGGCTGGAAAGCACCTGGTTAATATCGGCAGAACCAGCAATGGGTTCACTAATCCCCGGGGGGATATGCGAACTACAGGCAGTCATCATTACCATAAAACCGGAACATAACAATAACGTAATCGGATTTTTATCTGTCATCGATACTTTAGATATCCAGAAGCACCAAAATGTTCCTGAAAATTATACTATTCAGCTCATGGCAAAGACAGTCTGGCCATTCGACCACCATCCACGGTATACACCTGGCCGGTTACAAAGCCGCTTTCTTCAGCCGCCAGATATGCCACCAGGGCCGCCACTTCCTCAGGTTTACCGGTACGACCGACTGGATGAATTTTACCGATATCACGCCGAAAAGCGGCGGCATCAACCATGCTTGCTATAAAATCATTATTGAGATCGGTATCGATCCAGCCAGGGGCTACTGCATTGCAACGTATGCCCTCATTGCCATGATCGACCGCGACCGCACGGGTTAAACCATGTAATCCCGCTTTGGAAGCACAGTAGGCAGCATGGCCGGGGTTAGAACCCAGGCCCTCTATAGAGCCAATATTCACTATGCTTCCCCGTGTTTTTCGCAGATATGGTAATGCTGCTTTGATCAACATGAATGGTGTGTCGAGGTTGACTATCATAGTGCGGCGCCAGTCGTCCAGGGTCATATCCTCCACACCGGCTTGCTGCATCATACCAGCATTGTTAACTAGTACATTTAACCCGCCTGCCTGTTGAATAACCCTGTCAATTACCATTGCCGGGCTTTCAACCTGACTAAAGTCGGCTTCGATAGACTCAAATTCAGTATCATCACCACGTTGCGCAGTAAATACGCGTGCACCCTCCTGGTCTAGCCGTCGTGCAATAGCGAGACCGATACCACTGCGTCCACCAGTGACAAGTGCAATTTTATTCTTAAAACGTTTCATTGTAATGCCTACAGCACAGATTTCGCCCCAGCCAATCAAACCATTATCTATAACCAGTTTTATCAGGCTTGTATCGAGATTTCAATCGGTTTAGACCCTTCCCGGAATTGTTGTTCTATCCAGATTTCGGTCGATATGAATTTCTTGAAGAAATCCTGGATTTAGCCAGAGCCTGTGCTATATCTATCGATAACCTCACGTTCATCATGGAATAAGTGGTACCTTCAGCCAGGATCTCAACTCTGACTGAAATTGAATGGACGTAAATGTTACTTTGTTAGATTAATGGAGAATACGCTCATGAAAAAATATCAGTTATTGGTCTTCGCGTTCTCAGCGATGTTTTTTTCCAGTTCGTCATTGCTGGCAGGCGAAATATCGTACGTTGGCTCGTCAACGGTTGGGAAATTTGTCAAGGAAGCCGCTGAAATTTATACCACTTCGAGTTTTAAGATCAATACCAAACCGGAAAGTGGCGGCGGAGAAAACGCGACTGCAGCGGGTAAAGCAGACATCGGTGGAGTTGCCAGGGAGGTCAAGCAAAAGATTCTGGATAAAGGCGTTAACCGCTATTTAATCGGTAAAGATGCGATAGGCATACTGGTCAACACCGCAAACCCCGTCGACTCGCTAAGCCTGGCACAATTAAAAGACATTTTTTCCGGAAAAATTACAAACTGGAAACAGGTCGGGGGAAAGGATATCGCGATAAAAGTGTATGTTGTGAATCCTCAATCAGCGACCAGGAAAGTATTTGCAAAAGTGGTGCTTGGTGGTGAAGAATATGGCGGCG
>JAAEOZ010000068.1 GCA_024222685.1 Gammaproteobacteria bacterium
AGCGGATTACCCGGTTTTGTTCGATATCAGCATGTGCATTACCGCGGGTGGTTATGTGACCCGTGCGCAGCGTGAAGGCAGAAAACTCCCGGGAAAACACCTGAAAGACCGACAGGGAAATGCAACCGACGACCCATCGGTTTTCTTTGCCGATCCACCCGGTAGCATCATGCCCATCGGCGGCGAGTCGCATGGCTACAAGGGTTACGCCTTAACCATGATGACCGAAATTTTAAGCATGGCGCTAGGTGGCTACGGCCGTGCCGACGACAATCTCGAAGCCGATGGCGAAGCCAACTCGATTTATATCCAGATGATCAACCCGGCTGCTTTCGGACCGATGCCGGATTTTCTGAAACAGACACAGGCGATCAAGCTAATGTGTGAAAATAGTAGTCACAGAGAAGGTGATGAGGCGGTCCGCGTACCCGGGCAACGTGCGTGGCAGAGACGCCTGGATCAGATGGAAAACGGGGTAGAGTTGTATCCGAGCATTATGCAGGATTTGAAGCCCTGGGCGAAAAAACTGGGCGTTAATTTGCCTATTGGGGAATAGATTTTATTCTACAACCGACAAGCCATCAGGCAGAGCAAGGCTCTTATATATCAGGAGCCATTCTTCCTAGTTAATCGAACATGTCCGCTAGAGTCTGCAATTGTTGAAATAAACGTCCCTATTATCAAATCATTAGAAATCACTTTTAATCTCAAGATTCTTGAGCTTTCTCTTTTCCTGCCCTTTTCCACATGGCTTATATCCACCTCACTCTCAGAAAAAAAATTATATTTCAAATTTCCAAGAATTTTTACATGGGTTCTTTTTTCAGCATCATATTCTATAAATCCCGACGGAGATAATTCTGAAATTTTTTCTCCTGAGCCACTTAGCGTATTATCTGATTGAGTTATCAAAAAGTCGTAATTTTCTTCCAGATTGTGAAAGGCATCATAAGTTGTTTTTTCAGTAACATAATTAACATTCCAATATCCTGTTAATCTGTCTATTTTGAGAAAATGATCGTTCCATACAAACAACAGGAGCGCAATAACAACCGCGCTCGAAACTGAAGTAAAGATATTACATACAATTCCTTTCATTTTTTAATTGGCTCCTGACGAAGCTGTAGAAAAAGCCCGTGGCGGGGCCTGATTCCTTTCAGCCAGTATTTATTTTTCATACCGGTCACTTTGTCGTTTTATGGTTTTGATTTCAAGCTTTGACCAATTTGTCAGTTTGATAACTGCCCATAAGTCGATATCTTCTCAATATCATAACCTTTTACATTACGCCACATTGGGTTAATCCAGATAACTATCAACTGCGACTTTGCGAATAATAGCATGCGATTTTAACTCTAGTAATGCCTGAGTGAATTCGGTAGCACTATTAAGAAAGCTATATCCCGATAGTTCAGTAGTAGCATAAGGCTCCACAAGCATTGCGTAGTTATCATAAATTGTCTGCACTGCATCCGAAGATTACAAACGATCCGTATCGGAGTAGATCAAAGGGATTGTAATAATCATGTATTGTGTCCCCGAATTACCCTTTTCACTTTACCTTGAAGATTCCAAATACGATACAAATAGCGCCACCCACCATTCCAGCCCAGGCCTCAACCGGTGCTTCACCAATTAAGGCTCTGCTAACCTGAGAACCAGCTGAATCATAAATGTTGTAGCCCCATACTCCCAAAGCAATACCTACAACTATAAATACAATCCCGATAGCCTTTTTATTCATATTCAGTCCCATTTCATTGTTGAGTTTAAAGTTTGTTTTCAATTATTCACTTAACAGCTTAAATGCCCAGCAACCTACCACGGTTAATCAATGTATACAAAAGAATAAAATTCAACTCCCAAGCATCTCATCCCAGCAAAAATACAAGGTATCCAGGCAACTACCCGCCAGTTTCATACATCGTTCCGGGCTCCAGCCCTGTTCCAGATCCGGTGTGTCTGCAGCATCTTTAAACGGCATTTCCAGTGTCATCACCGGTACCTTAAACCGCTCTGCCAGTGAATTTGAGCAATAACTCATATTCGCCTGGCCCTTGCTGTTAACCGGGTAGCCATGCGCAAACTGGAAGTCAGGGTTGATCTTCGCCAGAGTCTGTTTAAACAGGTCGAGTTTTTGTTGACGACTTTGATTCCAGCTCGGTATGCCTTCTGTACCTGCGATAAAATTATATGGCAGCACTTCGTCTCCATGCACATCGAGGCCGAAATCAGGCCCGTGTTGCTTCATTTTTTCGAGCACATAATAGACCTCGGGGCTGCGTTCCAAACTCGGTTCATGCCATTCACGATTAAGATTTGCACCCACCGCATTGCTGCGTAAATGACCTCGACGGCTGCCATCGGGATTCATATTCGGGACCAGATAAATCACTGCCTTCTGCAGAATTGCCTTAACTACCGGGTCGGTATCATCAATGAGCCGCTTGATTAATCCTTCCATCCACCACTCTGCCATGGTTTCACCGGGATGTTGACGCGCAATCATCCACAGTGTTTTATGCCCATTGCGATGCTCACCAAAGCGTAAACAGTCGATTGCCTGGCCATCGATGGTTTCACCGAGTGTTTCAACTTCACAGATATCACAGCTTTGCGCCAGTGCAATTAAATCTGCATGTCGTTGCATTGAATAAGGCGTGAAGTAGGCAAAGTAGACCTGGTCACAGCTACTGTTATGCCTGATGATTAAATGCTCACCATCGAATTCTGTATCAACCCGAAACCAGTACTCACGATCGTAAGAAGCTACTGCGCGATAATCTTTCCAGCCACCGGTATAGGAGGCACCTTTGGCGTTAGTAATCACATAGCGGCAATCGAGATTCCTGACATTGGCGACACGGAAATAAAACCATTGATAGAAATCTGACTGCTTATCTGCGCGGATAGACAGTTGTACATTGTTCGGGTCACTGCATTCGATACACTCAATATTGCCGCCATCGAACTGACTGGAAATAAGCATGTTTTTCTCTACTAAATGGATTATGAGAGAATACTGGCTGTCACCACCTTTGGAAACCGATAACTTAACCATGCGTTTCATCTTTGTACTGATTGTTTTGCTATCCAGCGGCTGCGCCGACCTCGGTTATTACTGGCATACCGCCAAAGGCCATATGGCAATTATGCACCGGCGAGTAGCTATCGATGACTTACTTGACGATCCGCAGGCAGATGCAGAGCTTAAGAAGCGACTGATACTGGTGAAACAGATTCGACTATTCGCTTTTAATCGACTGGATTTGCCGCAGTCCGGTAGTTATACCGATTACGCTCAGCTCGATCATCCCTATGTTTTGCAAAACCTGTTTGCTGCGCCTGAGTTTTCAACCCGATTACTGAGCTGGTGCTACCCCATAGCCGGCTGCACCAGCTATCGCGGTTTTTACCAACAGCAACGTCTCGACGATTTTATTGCGACCTTAAAAGCAGAAAACAATGAAGTTCATATCACTCGCGTGCCTGCTTACTCGACCTTGGGCTGGTTTGATGACCCGGTTCTCAGCAGCTTTATCTACTGGCCGGATCATCGCCTTGCCGGTTTACTGTTCCACGAATTAAGCCATCAACGCATCTATATTGATGATGATTCGCAATTCAACGAATCACTCGCCAGTGCTGTGCAACAGGTCGGCATTCGACTCTGGCTTGAATCACATAATCAACTCGATCAACTCGATAAATTTAATCGGGGGCTGGCTTATCGTCGTGACGTAGCACAAATGATCGAATCTGCCAGAGATCAACTCTCCAATATATACAAAGAAGACAAATCCGACGCATGGAAGAGAATCGAAAAACACGGGATTTTCGAACTTATGCGCGAACAATACGAAGATATTTCAACCAGGCATAACTACCGGGACGGATATGCGAAGTGGTTAGCGGCCGAATTAAACAACGCCAAGCTCGCCTCAGTCTCGACCTATAACGCGTTAATTCCCGCTTTTATATCGATGATTGGCGTATTCGACAATGACTTCGGACGCTTTTTTGAATATGCCGACAGGATAGGCGAGCTGGACAGAGAGCAACGTGACCTGTGCCTGCAGGCCTGGCAGGCGGGTAATGCTTTAAAGCATAGCGCCTGTCTATAAGCTACTGGAATTCGACGCTGAATTCACGATCATTGCTCAGTGCCGGAATTCGGTTTCGTGCCTGCTCAACTTTGGCGACATCGATATCAGCATAAATAATGCCGGGCTCCGCACCACCATCGGCGAGTACCTTCCCCCAGGGGTCGACTATCAACGAATGCCCCCAGGAGCGACGCTTATCGGCATGGTGGCCGCACTGGTTTGGCGCGATAACATAGCAACCTGTTTCGATTGCCCTGGCAATCACCAGGGTATGCCAGTGTGCTTTGCCAGTGGTTTGCGTGAAAGCAGCGGGAATGGTAATAATTTCGGCACCGTTTTGTGCCAGCGCCCTGTACAGTGCTGCAAACCTGAGATCGTAACAAACCGATAACCCCAGTTTCCCCCAGGGAGTGTCGGTAATAACGGCGCGATCACCCGGCGAAATCATTTCAGACTCCAGATAAGCCTCACCATTGGCCAACTGGATGTCGAACATATGCAATTTATCGTAACGCGCCTGAATATTACCACTGCAATCGAGTAGAAAACTCCGATTCACGATACGATCATCTTCGAGTCGGATAAGCTGCGAACCGACCAGCATGGTCACCGAGTGTTTCTCGGCTTTTTCACGAAATGCCAACAGGCCTGCATCATTCGCTTCCGTGTAGGTCTGCTCGGCTATCTGCTCATTCACCGGTTCTATCAGGCCAACGGTTTCAGGCAGAGCAATAAATTCGGCCCCGGCGGCGGCAGCCTCGTCGATGCGCTCACAGACCCAGCTGATATTTTGTTCTATATCACGAGTTGCGGTGTTCTGGACGCAGGCGGCTTTAAATGTTGTCATAGCGGCCAGAGATTGCCACAGCGCATTGCGCTTCGCAATGACTACAGAGTTTGTTTTTCAAATCATCACTTAATTGATAGAATCGACCCACTATGACCGAAGTAACAACAAAAAAAGCCGACAATCAACTCATTGATAGATTTGGCCGCACAGTCAATTACATCAGGCTATCGGTAACCGATAGATGCGACCTGAGATGTGTCTACTGCATGCCGGAAAAAATGAAATTCGTTCCGCGAACCCAGTTGCTGACACTGGAGGAAATGGAACAAATCTCCCGATCTTTCATTAAACTCGGTGTCGACAAGATTCGCATTACCGGCGGCGAACCGCTGGTGCGCAGGAATATATTACAGTTATTTAATAAGCTTGGCGAAATCGAAGCATTACGCGACCTCACCCTGACGACTAACGGCACGCAGCTAAAGAAATATGCCAGGCCACTACGCGATGCAGGCGTAACAAGAATCAACATCAGCCTCGACACGCTGAAAGCCGATCGTTTCCAGGCGATGACGCGTATTGGCGATCTCAAGCAGACAGTCGAAGGCCTGGATGCGGCAATAGCCTGCGGATTCGAACAGATCAAAATCAATAGCGTAGTAATGAAAAATTATAATTATGATGAAGTGGAGAACCTGGTCAGGTTCTGCATCGATCGCGGTATTGATATCAGTTTCATAGAGGAAATGCCGCTGGGAGAAAATGCTCACCATGATCGCGCAGCGACTTATTGTTCCAGCGATGACATTTTAAGTGATTTGCAGCAACATTATGAAATCATTCCGACCACGGAGAAAACTGCAGGGCCGACACGCTATTACAAGCTGGGTGAGCACCCCGATAGCAGAATTGGATTTATCTCGCCGCATAGCCATAATTTCTGCGATAGTTGCAACCGTGTTCGCCTCACCGCCGAGGGGCTTCTTCTGCTTTGCCTGGGACAGGAACATTCGGTCGATCTTCGACATATCGTACGCGCCAACCCCGGGGATCGTGACATACTCGAGCAGGCAATTATCGACTCTATGCAAATTAAACCGAAAGGCCATGATTTTGACCTTAACTCTCAGGAGATTCTTCTACGCCATATGAATTTGACTGGGGGTTGAAATGACCTCTGCTGCGACATCAGGAAAGCAACGTCGTATTCCCGAGCTGACCAGCGCCGGTCTCTCCGCCACCACCACTGTAACCGCTTACAATGAATACGCAGAAGCCATTGAAGGCTCAATTGCAGCCGAGCGAGCATTGACCATTTACCTGGATAAACGAGAGGTTGTGACTTTGATGACCCTCGGAAATCACCCCGAACTTCTCATTCTTGGCTGGCTTCGAAACCAGCGTATGATCGAGAATATCGAAGAGATCAAGGCCATACAGGTAGACTGGGACATTGATTCGGTTGCGATTACGACGCACAGTGGTGTCGACAATCTCGATGAGAAACTCGAACATAAAACTGTTACTACCGGCTGCGGTCAGGGCACCATGTTCGGAGATTTAATGGATGAAATCGATAAAGTGAAACTACAGCAACCACGACTTAAACAGTCTCAAATATACCTTCTGCTGAAAGCCCTGAATGAGTATAACGAAGTCTATAAGAATGCCGGCGCAGTGCATGGCTGTGCTCTTTGCAGAGGCGAGCACATCGAACAGTTCATAGAAGATGTCGGCCGCCACAACGCTGTCGATGCGATTGCCGGGCATATGTGGCTAAACGATTTACACGGTGGCGATAAAATATTCTACACCACCGGCCGCTTGACCTCGGAAATGGTAATCAAGGTGGCACTCATGGGCATACCAGTTTTGCTATCCCGTTCGGGTATAACTCGCATGGGGCTGGAGATTGCCGAGAAAGTGGGGGTTACCCTGATTGCCAGGGCTAAAGGAAAGCATTTTCTGGTTTATCACGGTCTCGAATTTATTGAATTTGATACTGTTCCAGAAATTCGAAGCAGTAGTGCTGACAAACATCCCCGCCGTAAGCCAGACTAACGTGTTTTCTGTTAATCATTTAACTATTTTGCTATAGCTAACATCTGATTTTATAGACAGGTTTAGATTGCATTTAATTGACTGCTTACATCAATTGGCTGTCGTCGAGAGCCATTCAGGAATTTGTAGGTTGCAGGTGAGGACCTAACCCTGACAATGCTGTAGGGCGGAAAAGCGTAGCGTAATCCGCCGAATGAATAAGTAAATTAAAGGACTAATCAAATACCAAATTATCGAAGAAACCGAATCCCCGGCGGTTGCTATTTCTTTACCATCAATTTGCTGGAACGATATAACAATAGTGAAGCATGGTTATGCCACTCAGGTGAAGGATTGGCGATATTCCAGTTTTCACACTCTGGTTAAAGCACAGGTTTACCCTGAGGGTTGGGCGGGATGTGTGACCGTCCTTGAAGTAGGTGAGCGTGATTGAGACGTGCGGCGGACTACGCTGCGCTTTTCCGCCCTACGACCCCCAATAGCCAGGCACTTTTGAGGTCAAGTCCAGGTTTTCTGTATTAAGTAAGTGCAATTTCACTATACCCTCGAATTTATTTTGCTGCAG
>JAAEOZ010000069.1 GCA_024222685.1 Gammaproteobacteria bacterium
AAGGACTCAATTACACCAGGCGACAATGGGTAATTCGCTGGCGTCCATAGTTTACCCTTGGTGAACCTGAAGGAGTGCCACTCTTTGTATGGCAAATATCCTGCCTTAATTTTAAGAAGCTCCCTCACATGTCTTTTGAGATTGCCGCTTTGTTCCCATTTCCTCCAGGTGTTTGGGTGTACCTCAAAATATTCAGCAACGTCTCGATAACTGGGAAATCCAGCCATGAGTCGTAGTTGGGGGATGAAATCAATAGAGTTATAGCACTGACTTAGCATTTACTTTTCCATGTTGTTTGAAAGAATCAAAAAAATGCCATAAATACGAAATACTTTCTACATTAATGAAAGAAATTGCCTTGATGCAGCGCCTGCTATAGCTATATCGAGGTATCCTGTTGGTCGGTCTGTAGAATTCTGACCCGTGTCCGGCGTTAATAGCTGTATGTGATTATGAGTAATCGCTAGCCAAGCAGTGGGGCACTCGGATCGAGGTTGTTTTTGCTACTAATAAAGTCGTAATATATAGGTGGTGATTATCGTTAAACGCCATTTTTCAGACTATTGCGTGCAGCGGATTCATATGAGTTAGAGCCTCAAATATAATCACCTGTATAATGATTTTTGCTCATTTGACCTATATTGATGAACTCTTGTCACATCAGCCCGATTTATTCGATTAGGCAGGCGGTTTGTCTGTTACCAACTTAAACAGAAATCTTGTCAAGGGCTTAATATTATTTTCAACGCTCGCCTTTTCTAATGCCGCCATATAGGTATTGCGTTGTTCTACCGGAATGACTGTCCATGGATAACCGCCGCTAGCGAGCATGAGATTCATTAAAAATCGTCCCATGCGGCCATTGCCATCGATGTAGGGGTGAATATACACAAATATAAAATGACCCAGTACGACGCGAACGCATGGTTCGGTTTCTTCCTTTAATAAATCAAAAAAAGCAGGCATCGCATCACGTAGTGCGTCTTTATTTAATGGAACGTGTTTTGATTTGCGGATATAGACGGGTTCATTTCGATAACCTGCCAGATCGGACAGGCGCAAAATGCCAGCGGCAACACCTGGTGAAAACATTTCCTGATACCAGATGCCGTGATCGTCATGGATTACACTGCCGGGGTTTTCATTGTTTAAAACTCTTTCAATACTTTTTCGCACTGCTTGATAGGCTTTCCAGTATCCATGAGCAGCCATAGCGTTGCGTTCATCATTGTCGCTTTCATCCGGGTTCCAGTTACCACTTTGAACTTTCTCAATCAACTCAGGGCTGACCCTATATCCTTCGATTGATAACGAGTGATAAGCATCGGTCACATAAATATCCTCAACCTGCTTAAGATAAGTTAGAGTGTTTTTAGGTAAGCCAGGTGCGACAGGAAATAACTCGATTATGTCTTCTCGCATATCCTGCCACATTAATCGGATGCGATTGGCATAAGGGGATTGTTCTCGTTCAGAAAAGATTGATGGTGGCTTGAACTCAAAGGGATCGCTTTCACGAACCTTGTATCCAGCGGCGTTCATTGTCCTCACAATATCATCGGCAATGCGATCTCGACCAATGTTTCTAAATGCGCCAGCAAGGCGACCGGCAACGGTTGTATGTCCGCCCTGAAGCAGACCTTCCAATACTTCTGATGCATCACGCACGATTGAAAGGGCGGCGCGAATATCTGTTGGGATTTGGAGGAAGGC
>JAAEOZ010000070.1 GCA_024222685.1 Gammaproteobacteria bacterium
AAATAAATGTCGAGTTTCTCGCTATGACCATCATCGAAGAAACTTTAGAAAGAGCCGTGATAATATCCTCAGTCATTCCATCAGCAAAGAAATCCTGTTCGGGGTCGGCACTCATGTTGGTGAATGGGAGCACGGCTATCGAAGGTTGGTCTGGAACCTGGAGGCCGTCTGTTCCTTCAGCTTTAAGACTAGTGCGTCCCTCCGATGCCGGTAATTCTGCACCAGATCGAAGGCTCACGGAAAAAGCTCTTACCGGTTGATCGAAACCTTTTAGTATCTGTTCGCCCATGCTTTCAAAATCAAACGGCATTCTGGTCGGCACTGTTTCCGATACTGATCCCTGTACAACAACGCGACCTGGCCCAGCAAGTTGCTCCAATCGCTGGGCCAATACAACCCCTGTCCCAGTTATCGTATTGTCGGCGACGATCACTTCACCCAGGCTAATACCTATCCGCAGCTGGGGTTGAATTTCGTCTTTGATCGCCGAATTTAACTCTCCGTTCAGGATCTGAAAGGCAAGAGAAGCTGTGACCGCGTCTGACGCTCTCTCAAACTCCGCAACGAGGGCATCTCCACGTATTTCACGTGCTATACCGCCATTGGATATAATGGTTTCAGAGAATCTATTGAATGCTGCCTGAATGCGTTCATGTGCGAGAGCTTCATCCTTCTGGACAAGCAAAGTAGAACCGACTACATCAGCGTGGAGTATTACTGCAAGCTTGCGTGATAAACGATCCTTTTCCATTGATGGCCCAACTGGGATCAAGATCTTCAGATATTATCACATACCTGAATTTGTATTTTACCTGTCTGGATTGGTTCGAATGACGGGTAGGTGTTGAAACCCATCTATATAGACACGGCCATAAACAATTCGATCACCCGAGTTTGCACAATTGTTAAAAAAGCTTTAGCAGAGCACAGCTGAAATATGGTTGATTTCCTAATAGTGCAGGTTCGTATTTTATCTTAATTATGTTACCTTCTAGTGTCTCTATCCTGCTTGTTTTGTATTAAATCTTAAGCTTAATCTGAATGGAAAATATAGACCTCAGTTCACACGAAGAAGATACCTTATTTACTGATGAAGAACATGTAGTTCTTAAAGAAGTTAATTTTGAATTTGAACAAACTAACAAGGTTCGTGGAATATACCGGAAGATGACGATTTTTAATGGAAATCATTGTTACCAATCGATAAAGAATAAACATAAACGCAAATACAAGTATCGAGTTGATATCGCCTATCTTAACCCTCACCCTTTTCGAGAACACAATATCGCGACAAATTGGCTATATTCTTCAGCCACTCTTTTTGCTACCAGTGTGATACTGACATATATCGGATGGTTCAGTGAACTTCTTTCGTCTAAACCTGGAATTTATTATTCGACATCTACGATTGTCTGCATATCCGCGACTTTCATATCGCTACTGTTATTTATGCATAACACCTATGATAAGGTGATTTTTAGAACCCAGTTTGGCAATATCAGATTAATTGAGTTAATAAATAAATATCCGAACAAGGTTGAATTTCGTAAATTTATCGGGCGATTCATACTTCAGGTAAAGAAAGCACGCGTTGAGAAGAGATTTACGACTTCAAAATTCCTGGCCAGAGAACTTCGAGAAATTCGACGATTACGTGATGAGACAGTTGTAAAAGAGTATGAGTATCAGGCTGCCAAAAAGATCATCTTTCAGCACAGTTCTTTTAAGGCTAATTAATTATCTGTAACCCTTTCGGCTCTACTAAAAGGTCTTCGTCAGTTTTTATATTCATGTAAAATACGTCTCCTTTTCCTGCTTATTACTTGATATATCACATGGAACTCAATGCATTAACCGCAATATCGCCAATTGACGGTCGGTATGCTCGAAAGACTTCAGAATTGCGTCCTTTATTTAGCGAATACGGCTTGATTTATCATCGGGTAGTCGTTGAAGTTCGCTGGTTGCAGGCTTTATCCAGAGAGGAAAAAATTGCAGAGGTCCCAGCATTCAACGAGCATGCAAACCAGCATCTCGATGCTATTATCGAAAACTTTTCCGTTGCACACGCCGAGCAAATCAAACAGATCGAAGCTACCACTAATCATGATGTAAAAGCGGTTGAATATTTTTTAAAGCAACAGGTTAAGAGCTCAAGCGAGTTATCCTCGGTGTCAGAATTTATCCATTTTGCCTGTACCTCTGAGGACATTAATAATCTGTCACATGCATTAATGCTTAAGTCGGCCCGGAACGATGTGCTATTACCGGAAATTGCTCTGGTTAACAGTGCATTGGTACAGCTGGCAAATGATCACGCCGATGTTTCGATGTTGAGCCGAACCCACGGGCAAACAGCGTCACCAACGACCCTGGGTAAAGAGATGGCAAACGTTGCTTACAGGCTGCAAAGACAGATTGATCAAATTGAAAGCGCCCCATTATTTGGCAAAATAAATGGCGCTGTCGGCAATTACAATGCGCATCTAAGCGCTTACCCCGATATAGACTGGCCACAATTCGCTCAAAATTTTGTAGAGTCCCTGGGCTTGAGCTGGAATCCGTATACCACACAGATTGAACCGCATGATTATATTGCCGAGCTATTCGACGCCCTCGCCCGCTGCAATACGATTTTAATCGATTTCAGCCGTGATATCTGGAGCTATATTTCTCTGGGGTACTTCAGGCAGAAAGCCATTGCCGGTGAAGTCGGCTCATCGACCATGCCGCATAAAGTTAACCCCATCGACTTTGAAAATGCTGAAGGTAATTTGGGCATTGCTAATGCTATTTTGAACCACCTGGGGCAAAAATTACCGATCTCCCGCTGGCAACGCGATTTGACCGATTCAACTGTATTACGTAACCTCGGCACAGGATTTGGGCATATTCTAATCGCATTAGATTCATTGCAGCGCGGCATAAGCAAACTCGAAGTCAACCACCAGGCTATTGCTGACGACCTTGACAATAACTGGGAAGTCCTCGCCGAACCTATCCAGACAATAATGCGACGATATGGTGTTGAACAACCCTACGAAAAGTTAAAAGCGCTGACACGCGGGCAACGCATTAATGCAGCAATTGTTCGTGAATTTGTTGAACAACTTGATATTCCAGCAGCCGCGAAGCAACAATTGATCGACATGACACCAGCAAGTTATATCGGTAACGCCGCGCAACAGGCTATGGATATATAATAAATATGAACTGGCAACTACAGGCTTTCGATAGCGAAGATTTTATTAAGAACTACTGGCAAAAAAAGCCCTGTCTATTCAAACAGGCATTTGTCGATCTGAAATCGCCAGTTACGCCAGAGGAGTTGGCTGGACTCGCCTGCGAAGAGGAAGTGTATAGCCGCATGGTATTGGAAAAAGGCGAGGAAGGCCCCTGGCAACCACATTATGGACCATTTACCGAGTCCGACTTTCTCTCCCTGCCCGAATCACATTATTCCTTTCTGGTTTCCGAGTGCGAGAAATGGATACCGGAGTTTGCAGAATTACTCGAATTATTCCGTTTCATACCCCGCTGGCGTGTCGATGATGTCATGGTGAGCTACGCACCGACAGGCGGGTCGGTTGGGCCTCACACTGACGAGTACGATGTTTTTCTGATACAGCTCTACGGACATCGAAACTGGAAATATACCAATCAACGAGTCGATAACCCCGTCCTGCTGCCAGGCCTCGATCTGGCAATCATGCAGGATTTCAAGGCTGATCAGGATCACATCCTCGAGCCAGGCGATATGCTCTACCTACCCCCAGGCGTGGCCCATCACGGTATAGCCGTCGATTCCTGCATGACCTGTTCGGTTGGGTTTCGTGCACCTACCGCGATTGAAACACTTGAGTCTTTTACTCAGGAAATTGATGCCAGGGATATAGGAATTCATCGCTATAGTGATACTAATCTGGAAGTTGGTAGACATTCAGGCGAAATTACCAAAGCTGAAATTGAGCGATTTCGTCAAATGACGACAAAATTACTCGATCAACCTGTCGATATCTGGATTGATGCCGTTGCTAAATTACTTACTGACACAGTTGCCAACGAAGAATCTCCTGCCAGTAAAGTTAGTAATATTGAAGAATTATTGCAGGAGACCTGGGTAGCAAACACCGAAAGCCGGTTTTTATACCACCGTCATGCGACTTCCATTAGATTTTACTGTAATGCTCAGTTAACCCTCCTCGCGGATACTCCCTGCGCACTGGAATTTGTTCAATATTTATGTGACGGTTATCAGGTTGACCCCTCATTTGTTAAAAGCTATGCACAGGAGGTAGAATTGATGGATCTGTTAATATCGCTGGTTAACAACGGCATGATAGTAGCTATGTTGGATAATTGATATTGTTATTAACAATAAATTCAATTGATTATGGAAGAAAATTCAAGTGGATTATTAAATGGGCGCGCAGACTGTCGGGATTGTGCCCGCCGATTAATCACGCTCGCGACTCATCGCGTTTATATCATTAGCCAGAAACTTGAACCGGAATTTTATAATGACAGGGATATTTTCGACCACCTCGTTAGTTTAGCTACCAGAAATCAAAAAACCGATATTCGTATCATCGCGCATGATACCCGCTCAGCCGCCGGTGAAGGTCATTACCTGATAAATCTGGCCCAAAAATTGCCATCGTTTGTGCAGATCCGTACCACCGTAACAAGAGCCGACAGGCAGTTCCTCGAAAGCTGGTTAATCATAGACGATATGGCTTATATGCGGGTAAAAAATCCAGCGCGTTATGAAGGCAATTTTGAGATTTGTAACAAACTTGAGTGTAAATCTTATATTGCACGCTTTGAGGAAATCTGGGAGAACTGCCATGTGGATCAGAATACTAGGCGCCTGAGTTTGTGAATTTTTTAATCGAATATGTCGATGCCTTGTACCGAGGCGAACTACAATTGAGTAAAATATATTGTACGTAGAAATGCTGTACAAAATAAAATAATCAATGCTATATTGATATAAGTAATAGTAACGACACTTAGGAACCAACAATGGCCACATCTCGTATTGATATGCGTATCGACGATACAGTGAAAGCGGCAGCTGAAAAGGCCGCTGCACTTAAGGGTATGAAAAGCCTCACCGAATATGTCGTGCGCCTGATTGAAGAAGATGCTGAACAGGTGATTAGAGACCATCAATCCATCACCTTGCGCGATGACGTGTTTAACCGGTTTATTGCCGCCTGTGATGCTGCCGAGGCACCGAATAAGAAACTACACGATGCGCTTAATTTTACCCGGAAAACAGGTATCCGGTGAAACCAGCTAATGCATTTGTTGAACTCGACAAAACCCAACATGACCGCAAAGGCTTTGATTGTGGGACGGATCAGCTAAACACTTTTCTCCAGCAATACGCTATGCGTCATCGCGCCGCCGGCATCAGCAAAACGATGGTCCTGTCATCCTTGGATAACCCTGCTGATATCTGCGCTTATTACACGCTCTCGCATACGGAAATTGAAAAGGAGACACTGCCTAAGACGCTGGCAAAGAAGCTACCGCGTTACCCCATACCCGTGATGTTAATCGCTCAACTTGCCGTTAGCACACAGACTCAAGGACAAGGCTTGGGCAAGGTAACACTCATTCAGGCATTAAATCATTGCTATGCGATCAATCAGCATTTGCCTTCAAACGCAGTAGTTGTCGACGCACTGGATCGGGGCGTCCAAGGGTTTTATGAACAGTATGGTTTTCGGGTCATTGATACACGTGAACAGAAAATTCGTTTGTTTCTGTCGATGGGTACTTTGGGACTTTTGTTTGGGGGTTAATTTTTTTTGGGGTTGCGGGTGTTGCTGTGATTTTCGGAGCGATAGGGGTTAGATTCTTTCATATTTTAAAAGCC
>JAAEOZ010000071.1 GCA_024222685.1 Gammaproteobacteria bacterium
ATGCAGATTCGCTGCATCGAGTATTTGCGTGATTTGGCAAAACCCTATCAGGATCAGATTTCCGATATTCTGTTTACAGGAATAGTAGGCCCTCGGGGTGACGCTTACGAAATCAATCGGGAAATTACAGCAGATGAAGCCGAAGACTATCACAGTGATCAACTGTTAGCGCTGAAAGAGGCTGATGCCGACCTGGCCTGGGCCGCCACATTCAACAATATTCCTGAAGCTGTTGGTATCTCTCGCGCCGCGGCAAAAATCGGGATTCCCCTGTGTGTGTCATTCTCCCTGGACAGCCACCACCGCTTGAATTCAGGCCCCACTCTCAAGGCTGCCGTCGAAACAGTCGATGCCGAAACCGGTGATATGCGCCCTGATTTTTACGGCATTAACTGCTCGCATCCGGTTGAATTCGAGCCTGCACTTGAATCAGGCAACTGGTTTGAACGCGTTAGGAGTCTGAGACCGAATGCAGCCAAAATGGAGAAAGCTTCGCTCTGTAGCCTTGATCACCTTGAGGATGGCGACCCGGTAGAGCTTGGCCAGCAAATGGGTGATCTGGCCGAACGCTACCCCCGCATAGATATCTGGGGCGGATGCTGTGGCACGTGCCATACCCACCTTGGTGAAATTGCCCAAAACGTTAAACGGTATAGATAACAGGATTAAATATGCTCAGTGGGAAGAAGAAAATGAATTCTGGGAATTGAGTGAACCGCTCTCACTGAATCACTCGCTCGGTCCGAAAATGGCATTAATATATCAGGCTGGTATTTTTGGTGTTAGATATCCAGAGGTGATCGCAACCGATTATTTATATCTGGAGTTAATTCCCAAAATAGTTTACCTACGAGATACTGATTTCGATGCTGAATATTTTTTTACAGCTCGAACAGAAATTATTTGCAAAGGTTAAATCAGTAATATCCAGGCCCAGCAGTACTAGCTACTGTTAATCCGCGCAACAATCAACGCCGCAATCCCTTCAATATCGTTAATATCCAGCACTGAAATATTCACCGGTTCGGGTAATTCTGCGTCGCAGGCAATCGCAATAATATCCGGGTCTTCAGGGTACAGATAGG
>JAAEOZ010000072.1 GCA_024222685.1 Gammaproteobacteria bacterium
GATTTTAAGAACATGAAACGCACCAATGGTTTAGCAGCATTAATGGCGGGCATGGTTGTCGCCTTGACTGAAGAGGATATTCAAAATCTAGCCGATTACCTTTCTACAAATACCGGAGCTAACCAATGAGAATAACAACCAGAATTGCATTAGCTGCATTAATAGTCTCGAGTGCCAGCGGCCCAGTACTTGCGGATGGCGCTAACTTATATGTCGAAAAAAATTGCATTGCCTGTCATGGAGCCAATGGAAATAAGCCGGTAATGGATGCCTACCCTAGAATCGGGGGTCAGTCCGAGATGTATATTCTGGCGCAAATGAAAGATATCAAGACCGGCACCAGAAGTAACAGTCACTCGTTAGCGATGAAGAATATCATGACCAATGTCTCTGATAGCGAAATGGCGGAAATTGCAGGCTGGCTGTCCAAACAAAGCCAGTAATACCGATAATGGCTGAATACAAATTAAGGTTTACCGAGGAAGCACAGGAAAGTGACGGCAGGCAGGAAACACTCGATGAGTTAATCAAATTCATGAAAGAAATGGAGGGGTTAACCATGTCGGTGATTACCCTGGACGATGAGCAAAGTGAAAACTGGGACAAGGACGATAAAGACGACTTCGATTATCAGGACTATTACGGAAGAGAGATTATTCAGCAAATTCAAGCGCAGGATCCAGACACGGCTTGTGTTGTTATCCGCAATACACAGCAACAACCCGTTGCCATGGCTGCCAAATACCCCGGAGATCCGGGCTGGCAGGGAATAGGTATCGATATACGATTAAGGACCGATATCAGAAATATGATTGGTTTAGACGACTATGAGTTGGAAGATCCTGTCTAATCCGGAATAGCATCGGCTAAATCGCATACCAACTGATAATAATCATCCTGTTCCATTTGCATCAGCGCCGAAGCAAACACCTCTGCATCTTCATAAGTCGCAATATCGCCATAATTGACGGTTGGCAAATGATACAGAACTAAAGGAACCAGTTTATCCGGCTGGCCTTTAAAATACTCGTTCACTATGAAATCGTAGCGGCGGTCCGCCTGTTTAACATAATCGTCATCTTCATCGGGCTGATGACCCTGATCAGATAATATCATCTCGGTTTTAATGAAAAAACCTGCCTCGATTCGAGTAGAATCATAAATGATATTGATCGGGTAACGCACAAATTTCCGATCTTGCAGGATGTCCAGCAGCACCGGGAAGGTGGCAATATCACCGTATTTGTCTTTGATTTCCTGCGCCTTTTGGCGCAGGTGTAAATTCATTGACTCACGCAGTTCTTCTGGCGTCGCCGGCTCTTCCATCCATTTGCAGCTTTCGATGCTGCCTA
>JAAEOZ010000073.1 GCA_024222685.1 Gammaproteobacteria bacterium
ATGCGAAAATCCGCAGGCAGCATTATTGTTTCACTGGCGCGATCTGAGTCGGCAGATAAGAGTGCATGGCAGCGTTGAGCGTTTATCGATAGAGCAGGCAGAAGCATATTTTCAATCACGCCCGGAAGACAGTCGTTTCAGTGCTGCGTCTTCCTGCCAGTCTTCGTCAGTAACAGGCCGTAATGAGTTGCAGGACGAAGTCCAGCGCCTGCGTAAACTTTATCCCGAGGGGCAGGTGCCCAGGCCTGATGCATGGACTGGCTATCGACTAAAACCTGTTTATTTCGAATTCTGGCAGGGGCTGGTTAGCCGTTTACACGACCGTATTGTTTACCAGCCAGAAGCTGACGGTTGGGTTAAGTCGAGAATATCACCGTAATGCTTGGTTCAGCGCTCGTTGCTTTTGGTCACTTCTTTGCATTCTTCGGACTCGCATCTGCATTAACATTGCAAATAGCTCTGGTGAGGCCGTCACCCGATATCGACACTGCGAAACGCATTCAACGCGCCGACCGTAGCTACGCAATGATGGCGGGGCTGGTATTAGTGTTTGGTTTCCTGCGCGTATTTTTTTTCGAGAAGGGCTCAGATTACTATTTCGATAACACTTTCTTCCTGATCAAACTGGCGGTGTTTATCATTGTGGGATTAATGACAATTTACCCCACGGTTACCTATATACGCTGGAATAAGGAAATCTATCAGGGCGTTGCTCCAACTTTCTCCGAGTCAGACTCGGCGAAATTAAAAAAGTTTTTGCATTATCAATTGATCGGTATTGGTATAGTTTTATTTTGCGCTTCGATGATGGCCAAAGGGTATGGATCATGACAGACAACAGTCAAACACTAAGCCTGCAGCAGGTTGACGACTTAACCCGTCCTGCGCTTGCGGCCTGTGGCGCCAAAGGCCGTCAACTCGATATGGCTGTGCAGGAATTAATTGACGGGCTGGAGGCCTTTGCCACCGGGCAGGCATAAATGCGAGAGTGGTTGATAATCTGCGCAGGAATTATTGCCCTCTTGTTGTCATCCTGTGCCTCGGTAGACCGGCCTGCACTCGGTGATAGCATAACGTCGTCACCGGGATGGGGCCGATTCAAACAGGGGCTGGTGGATACGGTACAACAACCGCAATTCTGGGCACCGTTGGCAACTGCTCTGGTACTACAGGTAGATGATCAGGATAAACGTCTGAGCGAGCGCATCCGCGAACATACCCCGTTATATGGTTCTGCCGAAGACGCGGCAGAAGCCAGCGATGATTTACGTGATTTAACAAAATTCAGTTATTTCACCACCGCAATCATCTCTCCGGTAAGTAACAATGCCAGCTGGATCAATACCAAGGCGAAAGTGTTATTCAGCGAATGGGCAGGGGTAGAATCAACCGGGGTAGTTACCGGCTGGTTGAAAGAGTCTAGCGAACGGCAACGCCCGGATGGCAGTAACACGCGCAGCTTTCCATCAGGGCATACGTCTAAAGCAACCGTCCAGGCGAAATTTGCAATTATTAACACCGATTATTTACCGCTGACGCATAGTACTAAATCTATAACAAAATTTAGTTTCAACGCTATGGCAATCGGCACGGCCTGGGCAAGAATTGAAGCAGGTAAACACCATCCGTCAGATGTTCTGGCAGGATGGTCGCTAGGTTATCTGGCAAGCGAAATTACGCGGGTATTTATCGAAGACAGCGGATCATCCGGTCGTATATCCGCACAGATATTAAACAATAGCTGGCAGTTAACTTTTAGCCAGCATTTTTAGTGAAATATGGCTATCTCAGATTGCTCCCGTGCGAGCAAAATTGACGTAAATATCGTACAGTCGCTGAAACCAGGGGCCGGGATTGCCCGAGCCTATGGTCTGTCCATCGATTTCAGTGACCGGGAAAACATAGCTTGAAGCGCCGCTAACCATTGCTTCGTCAGCCTGCAGTACCTCGTCGAGAGTGAACTTGCGTTCGATCAGCGTAATATCGTGTTGCTGGCACAATGCGATGATTGATTTCCTGGTTATGCCAGAAAGAATATTATTGTTCAACGGGCGGGTCAGAATCTGATCACCTCTAACCATAAAAAAGCTCATCGAACCACATTCGGTAACAAATCCATCGCTATCAATCATCAGTGCTTCGTAAGCACCTGCATCACTGGCTATTTTCTTTGCGAGTATCTGTCCTAGCAGATTCACCGATTTGATATCTCGCCGCGCCCAGCGGATATCTTCAGCGCTTTTTAATGTCACACCTGTTTTTACTTTGTGATTTTCGTCGTCAGGCTTGGGTTGGGTAAACATAAAAACAGTCGGTTTAAGACCCTCCTGCCAGACAAAATCTCGATCCGCCGCACCACGGGTAATCTCCATATAAACCAGGCCTTCGTTAATGTTATTGAGTTCAATGAGCTTACGAAAGGCTGCGAGGACTTCGTCTTCGCTTAAGGGTTCGGGAATCTGTAACTCGGCCAACGAACGGTGGTAACGCGCCATATGCGATTCGAAGCTGATAATTTTTCCGTCGATGACGCCTCCTACCTCATAAATCGCGTCACCGAATAGTATGCCTCGATCGAAAATTGAAATTTTTGCCTCGTCTTCGGGCAGGTATTCTCCATTCAGATAGACTGTTCGTTTCATTGTTGGTATCCAGAAAAAAGAGATATGTGGCTAATTTGAAGCGCGATAATACTCGATTAATTACAGGCCGTCATTGTTGAAATTTAACTACTTCAGAGCTAGCAAATCCTGACGAATTAAATGCTTCTGAATTTTGCCCACAGAAGTTTTTGGTAATGTTTGCGCAAATACTATCTGTTGCGGTACTCGAAAACTGGCGAGCCTGTCTGCACAATAATCGATCAGCTCCTGCGACTCGATGGAGTGTTCTGGTTTCAGTACTACCATCGCCACTATCGCCTCGTCTTTAATCTCATCCGGTAAACCAATCACCGCACACTCGAACACCGCGGCATGTTGCAATATGACGTTCTCGACTTCTCCAGCCGAGACATTTTCGCCAGAGCGTTTAATCATATCTTTCTTGCGATCAACAAAACGAAAATAACCCTGCTCATCCTCGATGGCATTGTCACCTGTGTAGAGCCAGCTATCACGAATAGTTTCGGCACTGGCCTGTGGATTATTGTAATAACCGGACATAATCGTTTTACCCGGAGCCCCCTTCACGATAATTTCACCCACCTGACCTTGTTTGACTTTATTACAGCTTTCGTCGACCAGCGTTACTTCGTAGTCACCGCTGGCTTTGCCGACTGTCCAGTTGCGGCGCTCGCCATGCAGCGGGTTCATCAATGGCGGCCCCATGGTTTCGGTCATACCCCAGATCTGGCACAGTGGTGCTTCAAACCTTCTATGCCAGCCCTGCCTCTGTTGCTCGGTGATATTCTGTGCGTAGATGACGATACGCAGAGGGTTATGCCGATGCGCTGGATTTTCTGCCTGAGCCAGAATCATACGCATCGGCGCTGCGAACAGGCTCGCTACGCTGCACTGGTATTCAATACATTTGTCAAAGTACTGACTGGCCGAGAAGCGATCCATTAGCGCAACACTGGCACCCGTCAACAAAGCACTCATGGTCGAATAGTATTGCGCGTTACCGTGAAATAATGGCAGCACAACAAGATGTCGATCCTGATCGTGGAGTTCGATCGCATTCGCAACGGTTCTCCCGGCGACAATATAGTTCGCATGGCTGACCATCACTCCCTTAGGTCTGGATGTAGTACCTGAGGTGTACATGATGGCAGCCATCTCGGTATCTGCGACCGGGCAATCCCATGGCGTACACTGTTGTTGCTGAAGCTTTGCTTCAAATGAGTATTTGTCGGGTGAGTCGGTGTAAGGGTCGCAAAGGATGAGTTTATTCAGGCCGTCAACTTCCTGCTGACACTGTCTGAGCGTATCCAGGTATTCCGCAGTGGTAAATGCAAGCTTTGAATTCGAATGCTCTAGCAGATAAGACAGTTCCGTTGCCGCAGACAATACATTGGTCGGCATCATCACAGCCCCGAGCCGGGCCGCAGCAAACCATAGAATAATAAAACTCGGGCAATTGGGCAGATGCAGGTTAAATACATCACCTCTGGACAAACCCAGTCTATCGAGAAAGTGACAGGCCTGGTTAACCCGATCATCCAGCTCTCGAAAAGTCAGTGATTGCTGGAAAGGTGTCTGCGCTTTAGTTTGCGCTGTGGCCGTCATTGGCTGGCGCTCAAACAGCAGGAATGGTTTACTTCCGTATTCTCTGGCTCTGTCTGCAAGCAGGTTTGAAAGATTCATGAGTATCTAAAATCAATATCAAAAAGATTGCCGCGCTTCACTCATGGGGATTACCCATATTTTTCGACAATGTAGCAGGTATGTTAGTCGAATGCATAATCCGGCATCCTGATAAATTGACAATAACTCAGTTACAATTGCTAGTACCGTATAATATCAAATCGAAACCAGAACATGTCAGAGAAGGAATCAGAAATTCGATACCGTTTCATCCCATTTCGTAAAGCCGATATCGTGCAGATGTGCTTACAGGAAAACCAGCTTGCAGGTCTGGAAGATGATTTTAAACGACTCTGTGACATGCTCGGCAGTGTATTTCATTTTGAGTTTCATAAAGTTGTTGAAGCGCTAAAAAACTGTTATGCACCGATCGACCCGGATGCCGATACCCGTA
>JAAEOZ010000074.1 GCA_024222685.1 Gammaproteobacteria bacterium
CCGCTGATCATCACCGTGGCAGCGCCGGTTTCTCCGGATTTTGCAATATGTTCAACTGGTGAACCCGCGGTGTAGTGTTCGGTAATCAAGCCGATAATAATACCGCCGACGGCGCCTGCCAGCACCGATACCCAGATTCCGTAATGTAGATCTAGCATTGCAATGACAAAATAAGCGACCGCGATAAAAATAATCGAAGCTCCCATTGTGCCCATACGCAGGGCTTTTTCCGGAGATTTTTCCGAGTTCACTTTGACGATAAGAATGCCGCCGATTGAACACAGCAAACCAAGAGATGCCAGTGCCAGCGGCAGAAACATCAGATTTGCCGGGTTACCAAGCGCGACCATACTGGCGGTTAAAGTCGATGCGATAGCAATTGTCGCTATCATTGAACCGCAGTAAGATTCGAATATATCAGAACCCATGCCTGCAACGTCGCCGACATTGTCACCGACATTGTCAGCAATAACGCCCGGATTACGGGGGTCATCTTCGGGAATGCCTGCTTCGATTTTACCGACCAGATCAGCGCCAACATCAGCACTTTTTGTAAATATGCCGCCACCTACACGTGAGAATAGCGCAACTACCGATGCACCCATGGCGAAACCGTGAATTGCGTGCAGGGTTTCCGGGTCACCTGAGAACATGTAAAACACGATACCAAGGCCAAGCAATCCAAGCGAGGCAACCGAAAGTCCCATGATAGAACCACCGAAAAAAGCGACTGTCAGTGCGGATGCGGCACCTTCATTGTGTGCTGCTGTGGTCGTTCGTACATTGGCGCGTGTGGCAGTATTCATGCCTATATATCCAGCCGATCCGGATGCGAGCGCCCCCAACAGGAAACAGAAAGCAGTTTGCCAGCCTAGAAAGATGAAAAGTAAAACTACCAGAATAGCTGAAAATACCGAAAGCATTTTATATTCGCGTTTCATGAAGACCATGGCGCCAAGGTGAATCTGATTACCGATTTCGATGACTTTACCTTCACCTTCGGGATGCTTTTTAACCTGCCCGTAAGTAATGAAGGCTGCAAACAGGCCTAGCACGCCGAAAATCGGCGGCAACAAGTTTAAATCCATACAATAATCCCCCTATGAATTAAGATTTTAAAAAAGTGAAAATGCAGGCACACCAATTTGAAATAACTGCTGTGCACCCGGCGACTCAAACTGCGCGCATAATATCGGTTTTTATGCATGGATAAAAACTCTTTAGGAGAAAAATCCCCAATATGCTGCAAATTGTGCCGAGATTAGCTGTTGATGAATAAAATTTCATCGTTAACACTGGTAAAATTCCTCTCCAGTGGTTTATTCTGCTACTGTAAATTCATCGATTTCGAATAAAACCCTTGAAAGTAAAGACCTCTGCCAGGCATTGATGTCACAGCGTATTCAATTAAAAGACGATTATCTTGAAAACCGGCTCATTCGGCGCAGGATAATTCTATCGGCGGCTTTTGTTTTGATATTGATCTTGCTGGTACTTGGGCGATTGTTTGTTCTGCAAATCAATGAATACGAGCATTTCACTACTCTATCGGAAAGCAATCGAGTCCGAATCAAGGCATTGCCTCCGACGCGAGGACTGATCTTCGATCGTAATGGAGTAGTGATGGCCAATAATTTACCATCCTATCGGCTTGAGATCATTCATGAAGAGGCCGGGGATCTTGAGTCGACACTGCAGCGACTACAGACCTATATCATTATTAGCGAGCAGGATTTAAAGCGTTTCAAACAGGCATCCAGCAGGCGCCGTCCCTTTGAAAGTATTCCGTTGAAACTGAATTTAAATGATGACGAAGTCGCCCGGCTCGCGGTTAACTTACATAAGTTTGAGGGTGTTGAAATAAATGCCCGACTGACTCGGCATTATCCACAGGGAGAGCATGCAGTACATGCGCTGGGATACGTCAGTCGGATAGATGAGCAGGATCTCAATCGGGTTGACGGTGCCAACTATGCAGGAACCAGCCATATAGGAAAGCTTGGACTGGAAAAGTTTTACGAAAGTGAATTACATGGCCGAGTGGGTGTACAACAGGTAGAGGTCAATGCCAGAGGGCGAACCCTGAGAGTACTGGACGAGACACCTCCGGTACAGGGTAATAATCTCTACCTGACGATTGACTCGAAACTACAGAAAGCTGCTGAAGCTGCTTTTGAAGATCATACCGGCTCGGTGGTCGCTATCGATCCGAATAATGGTGAAATTCTGGCCCTGGTCAGTATGCCAATATTCGATCCAAACTTATTCGTCAATGGCATCAGTTATAAAAACTATAACGCACTGCGTGATTCGCCCCGCCAGCCGTTGTTCAACCGGGCACTTTCCGGGCAATATCCACCCGGTTCTACAACTAAACCTTTTTACGGACTGGCTGGCCTGGAACACAACATTACCAGCCGGGGAAGGACCAATTTCTGCGGTGGTTACTATCTGCTGCCAAAAGAAGAGAGACGGTATCGCGACTGGAAGAAAGAAGGCCATGGCTCAATGAATTTGAAGAATGCTATCACGCAGTCCTGCGATGTCTATTTCTATGACCTTGCTTATCGTCTCGGCATCGACAGAATGTCGGCCTTCATGTTCGATTTTGGATTTGGTAGTAAAACCGGAATAGACAGTACCGGTGAAAGATCGGGCTTAATGCCGTCGCGTGAGTGGAAGAGGCGGAAGCAGGGTATGGTCTGGTTTCCCGGAGAAACACTAATAACCGGGATTGGGCAGGGTGCGATGTTAGTAACGCCTTTGCAATTGACTAATTCTACGGCGGCACTGGCAATGAAGGGTACCCGCTTCAGACCCCATCTGGTCGGTGCGATTGATTCTAGCCAGACCGACTTTGTCAGAGAAGTCCATCCCGAAATCGTCGGAGAATACCAGTTCAAACGTGAGAAAAACTGGCAGCATATTCATAAGTCAATGATTAACGTAGTGCACGGATTACGCGGAACAGCGCAGCGCATACGCTATGGTATCGATTATAAAATTGCCGGTAAAACTGGTACAGCCCAGGTGTTTGAAGTGGCTCAGGATGAAGAGTATGAAGAAGAGAAGGTGAGTCAGAAGTTGAGAGATCATGCCCTGTTTATCAGTTATGCTCCGGCCGATAAGCCGCAGATTGCAATTGCGGTGATAGTCGAAAACGGCGGCCATGGAAGCTCGGTGGCAGCACCAATTGCACGTAAGGTCATGGATGCATTTTTTGAGAAAGCGTCTTGAATAGCGAAGTCGATAGCGGACAGATTTCCTACGGTCGCAGGATACTCGATGCGTTGCGTATCGACCCGGTTATGCTTGCACTGCTGGTCATTCTTTCTGCAATCGGTGTTGTTCTACTTTACAGCGCAGGTGGTGCCAACCATGATTTAATGCTGCGACAGGCGGTGCGTTTACTGGTCGCATTTATGCTACTGGTCATGGTGGCGAATATGCCGCTTAGATTGTTAAAAAAGATTTCCATAGCGGCTTATTTATCCGGTGTGGCTTTGTTACTTGCGGTAATGTTTTTTGGTGAAGTGGGTAAGGGTGCACAACGGTGGCTCGATCTTGGATTTATTCGTTTTCAACCATCAGAGATATTGAAACTTGCGGTGCCGATGGTAGTTGCTGCTTATCTTTCTAATCGACTGTTGCCAGTTGGCTGGAAGGATTTGCTGATATCAGTAGTTCTGGTACTGATTCCGGTTTTAATGATTGCCCGCCAACCCGATCTCGGTACTGCTATTCTGGTCGGTAGCGCTGGCTTTTTTGTATTGTTTCTGGCCGGTATACGATGGCGGATTATGATCATACTCGGTGTGTTGCTATCGATGATGGCACCGTTGCTATGGAAGATTGCTCTCCACGACTACCAACGAGCACGAATACTTACTCTGCTTGACCCGGAAAGCGACCCGCTAGGATCTGGTTACCATATTATTCAGTCTAAAATTGCTATTGGATCAGGCGGTGTTTATGGTAAAGGCTGGTTAAACGGTACCCAGTCGCAACTTGACTTTATACCGGAGCGTTCGACTGATTTTATTTTTTCAGTATTCGGAGAAGAGTTCGGCTTCTTCGGTAGCGTTCTACTGATCTGTGTTTACCTCATGATTATTTATCGTGGCCTGTATATTGCGGCGAATTCAACGGATAATTTTGGACGTTTGCTAGCCGGTGCTTTGAGTCTGACTTTTTTTGTTTACCTTTTTGTGAATACCGGTATGGTCACCGGTATGTTGCCCGTTGTAGGTGTGCCCCTGCCACTAATCAGCTATGGTGGAACTTCGATGGTGACATTAATGATGGGATTCGGCTTAATCATGGCAATTCGCTCGTCCAGGCGATTCTGGAATTACTAATGAAACAACTGCTACTAGTGTTGATTTGCCTGATACCTTCGGTACCTTTCGCTGCAAACCTCATTGCCGGAGACTATAAAGGTCGTGAAGACGTAGAAGCATTTATCGTTCGTATGGCACTGGAGAGCAACTACAGCGAAACCGAGCTTGTCGAATTATTTTCTCAGGTAAAAAAACAGTCGCATTTGTTTGAGCGTCTTAATCGTCCCGCTGAAAAAGCCCTGAAATGGTATCAGTATAGAAAGATTTTCATTAAGGAAAAACGTATTATCGAGGGAGTCAGGTTCTGGAAAAAACATAAAAATCTGCTCACAGAGGTTTCCCATAAGACAGGTGTTCCGGCTGAAATAATTGTTGCCATTATTGGTGTGGAAACATTTTACGGCATATATCGTGGTAAAGACCCGGTGTTTGATAGCCTGGTTACTATTTCGTTTGATTATCCTAAACGAGCAAAATTTTTCCTTGGTGAACTGGAACAGTTTCTGTTGCTGGTTAAAGAGCAGAATTTCGATGTCCATAGTTTGACCGGGTCGTATGCAGGTGCAATGGGTATGCCACAGTTTATCTCCTCAAGCTATCGACACTATGCTGTCGATGGTGACGGGGATGGTCGAATAAACCTGTTTGATAATATTGCTGATATCACCAGTAGTGTTGCTAATTATTTCCTGAGTCACGGCTGGCGCAGTGGTGAGGCAGTTGCCAGGCCACTGATCGCTATCGCCGATAATTCTGTTTCTTCGTTGGAAGTTGGCATCAAACCCCGCTATAGCTGGTCTGAATTCAGACAACATGGCCTCGCTTCGAAATTTCGTATTAAAGATGATATGCCGGTTGCGCTGGTTCGACTGGAACGCAAAGACCACCCGGAGTACTGGGCAGGGTTTAAAAATTTTTATGTGATTACTCGTTATAATCACAGTGAACTTTATGCTATGGC
>JAAEOZ010000075.1 GCA_024222685.1 Gammaproteobacteria bacterium
TAAAATCCAGGCATAACTATTTTCAGATGAACACAAAAGCTTAAAAATGACGGCTTCACTTCAGAGTCATTCATGCACCACCCCACGAGTGACCGCTGTAGGTCGATACTGTTGAAAAACGCCTGATTATTTTTTGTTCATGGGATAATGGCACCCGGTATTCACTTCAACAGGAAGTCGCCCCATGATGGGACAGCTGCCGGGCCAGCAGAACGCATTGTTTTACGAGTTCTGCCTGGAAAAACACATTCCAACAGATCATCTGCTTCGTCAAATCGATCAATTTCTCAACTTTGATGTTATTCGTAAACATCTCCAGGATTTTTATAGCCACACCGGACGACCCTCGATTGATCCTGAGTTGATGATTCGGATGTTACTGATTGGCTATTGTTACGGCATTCGATCAGAGCGCCGGTTATGCGAGGAGATTCGTTTTAATCTGGCCTATCGCTGGTTCTGTCGTTTGGGATTAGAGGATGAAGTGCCCGATCATTCAACTTTCTCGAAAAACCGACATGGGCGTTTCAGAGAAGCGGATCTACTTCGGTTTGTATTTGATCGCGTGGTGCAACGTTGCGATGATGAGGGCTTGATTAAAGGTGAAGGCTTTGCAACCGACGCCAGTTACATCAAAGCTGACGCTTCCCGGCAACGCATGGTCGATGGTCCGGTTGACTGGCAACCTGATCCGACACAATCGCGAGCGGTAAGGGAATATCTGGATGCATTAGAGTCCGATCCTTTGGCAAGGCGCACTCAGAAGAAAGTGTCGACCACCGATCCCATGGCTCAGTGGGCAGGAGATAAAGGGCCGGGTCAGTTTTACTACAGCAACAACTACCTAATTGATATCGACCACAATGTCATTGTGGATGTGGAGTCGACACCATCTCACCGAATCGCTGAAGTCAGCAGTACCCAGACCATGATTGATCGGGTAGAAGAAAATCTTGATATTAAACCGGATCGACTGATCGCCGATACCGCCTATGGTTCTGCGGCGATGCTCGATTGGGTAGTTGAAGAAAAACAAATCGAGCCGCACATTCCAGTCTTGGACAAGTCTGAAGTTAAGCCAGGTATTTTTAGTCAATCTGATTTCATCTGGGACAGCGAGGCAGATTGTTACCATTGCCCCGGTGATAATCGTCTGCAATCCAGAAGACGAAATTTTAAGAAATCTCGTTCACCCATTACCAAAGCAAATACGATTATCTATCGTTCCAGTCAGCACGATTGCAGAACCTGCAAACTTAAACCCCGATGCTGCCCCAATACAACTTTCAGAAAAATCACTCGCAGTATCTATGAGTCATCCCGTGATGTCGCCAGAGAAATCAGCGAGACCCAGGAATATCTACAATCCAGAAAAGACAGGAAGAAAGTTGAAGTGCTGTTCGCTCATCTCAAGCGCATTATGAATTTTGACCGTTTACGATTACGTGGTATCACCGGAGCACATGATGAGTTCTTACTGGCGGCCACTGTGCAGAACCTGAAAAAGCTGGCACAGCAGCGATATAAACCACCTGATTACAGGATGGGTGCGCCTGCATTATGCTAAATCCGATCAAAAACCACTAAACCAGAACAAAATCCACGAAAAACGTGGATTACCGAAGTGATCCAATCATCGCCGTGATTTAGGGCGAGGAAAACGGCCATTTAATAACCGAGTTTTTCAACAGAATCGGCACATTGCAGACACCCATGCAGGTAAAGAAAGCTACCCGATCGTTTCTCCCGATCCCAAATACGATCTCCGACTTACTCGTGCAAATAAACGACAGCAGCCCTTGGCATTACATCTATACTCTGGGCCCAACGCCTCAAACGGGTATTCAACATCGATGTGTCGACTTGCGAGAAGTGCGGGGGCGATGCCAAGGTGATCGCCTGCATTGAGGATCCGGCAGTTATTGACAAGATTCTGGCTCACCTCATAAAGAAAGGCGCGTTGCCACCTCCGTCCAAATTGCTGCCTGCTGCGCGGGCCTCGCCAAATTCGGACTGGTTGGTATAGACCCGGGACTCCAGATCGACAATTCCTACACGCCGCGGTAACTCAAGCACAGGTTGCCAGGCGGTTTGTTGCCTGACGGAAACTGGAGGGGTCGAAACTGAGCAAAAAGCGGCAGATTCAGCTGAAAATCCAGCGAACGCAACCGTTGAATCGTCGGGCAGACCGATGTTTCCAGCGAATCCTGCTACGGATTGACTGCCTTGATA
>JAAEOZ010000076.1 GCA_024222685.1 Gammaproteobacteria bacterium
ATCACAGGCTTTTAGGGCCTTTTGTTTCTCCGATGCTGTTTCAGCTTAGCTGATCGGCTCGGCGGCCTAAAGAAGCGCTACGCTATAAAAGCACTTCGTTCGAGGAGCAGCCCTACGGGCTTTGAGGTTCAAAGGTTCAGGGTTATCGCAATATGCAGGCTGGTAGCTCATAGCTGATAGAAGTGCTCAGGACATTAAGAAAAGACAATCAATACGACAAGCCGGTCAAATAATTAAGCCGATCGATACCAAAACCGGGGTGAGGATATTAATTGCTACGTTTATCCCCAATGATGGGATCAATTTTTTTACGTTCTCCGCATAGCGATAGGAGCCAATACTCACCGGAACGGCTAAAATAGAAGTTGCAAGTCCGACAAGACTCGCCTGTGGTAGATATTGATTGTAGACGCCCAGAATCAACGATAGATACGCCATCACCAGAAACCCAACATACAACAAACTGCTGGCACGACGACCGATAACGATGGGCAAATGCCTGCGGCCGACATCACGGTCTGCTTCCACGTCCGGGAATTGATTCAGTAGCAATAAATTACTTACCA
>JAAEOZ010000077.1 GCA_024222685.1 Gammaproteobacteria bacterium
GATCCCTCCAGCGTAGTGGTACGTGAATGGTTAAGCGGAAATATCAACGATGTTGCTGCCAGCTGGAATACGCACATCGCAGCACCGGCGATTGATGACGATCACCCAACCGACCAGGCTGGAACTTTCGAAGTTAAAGTAGAGGTGTTTAATGGATCTGGTCAACTAATGATGCCAGGGCCTACTACGTTTGAATTTCTCGCGCGTAACAGCGACGGCACTACAACTCGTTTTGCTGAGGCTGGAGAAATCAATAGTGGCGCCTTTGTATTTAAAACACAGGTTGATAACAACAGAGTCACCGCCGATCTTCCGCAACCAAGTATTGGTGGTATACAGGCAAGCGATGATTGTGGATTTCTTCGCTATGACAATAGCAGCGATCTAGTGCATGTCGAATTTACCGCAACCCATCCGAGTGATCACGCCGTGTTCGATTTCACCATAAAACGTGGCTCAAATGCTCTCGCAAGTGCCAGTACTGCAGGTGTTTATACTGAGACTGCGGCAACGTCTGCACCACCATACAGCGACATCGGTGGTATGTATCAGCATAATTTTAGTGCAGGCGACCTGGTCGGAAGCTGCGTCAATGCGGCATTCGCCGCCGATCTCGATATCTGGGGTAAAGCCACAAATGGATACCATCGTTTGGGTATACATGCAGGACGTCTGATCGCTTTTGCGCTCGCGGAAAGCGAGGACGAAGACGCTTAAGCAATTCCATACTCCGTTCTTCTTCAGAATAGATTCCTGAACGAAGAACGGAGTGTATGTTTTTGGGTTGTTTACTGATTCTTTCAGGGCACCCCAGACAAACCATTTTACCTTTTGTTATAAACATTCCACGGGATGTTTTTTCTAGTCTATTGTTTTTTAAATCGAGATAACTTTACGTTATTTGACTTATGTTACCGTGAGCCTTGTCAATAGTTGATAACAATGTCATATTTCACGTAATACTGGTGAAATGGGACATTGATTATGCGTATTGCCATTTTCTTGATGAATCGCTGCATCGGAGGGGGTATCCATAGCATCGTCGATTCCCTGATGGCCACCAACTACACTCTGGTAAAATCGGATCACGAACCTTTATTCGAGTGGGATACCGTTTCTATCGATGGTAAAGCCATCACACCAACCAATGGACTCAAGATTCAGGCAGACTACAGTCTTGTGGAATACCTGAAGCTCGATACCCGACCCGATGTATGGATTTTTCCACCTGCTTTTCATTCTTCGACAGATTTCCGCAAGGTTGAACAAGCCGTCATTGAGGCTGATCCAGTTATTCCCGTAATTCAACAACACCAGGATCGTGGTGGTTTATTGGTCAGCATTTGTAGTGGTTCCTTTTTGCTGGCAAAAGCCGGGTTGATGAATAACTTGCCCGCGCTGATGCACTGGAAAAGTGAACAACATTTTCGTCAAATGTTCCCGAAATTAAAAATAGATACCCATAATACGATCGCCGATTATGGAAACATTATCAGTGCGATTGGTGGTAGTTCGACTTACGAACACCTGATAATGCACCTGGTCGAGCGCTTCGCCGGACATCGAACCGCAGTGGATACCGCCAAGTTTTTGATGATGTATCTGCATGCGCCCCCGCCTCAACCGTTCCGTACCAATGCAGAAACCACCAACCATACGGATGAACTGGTTTTACGCGCACAACGCCATATCGAAAAACATTGTAACCAGGACATCGACTTCAATGGACTGGCAGCCCGCTTAAATATCAGCGACCGTCAACTCAACCGTCGTTTTTCAAAATCGTTACACTGCTCACCGCTACAATATTTGCAAACCATACGGATTAATCGTGCCTGTAATTTGTTAGAACTGACTCAGCTACCCGCAACTAAGATTGTCTACGAAGTGGGGTATAAAGACGAAAGTAGCTTTCGTCGTTTATTTAAGAAGCATATTGAAATGACCATGGATGCTTACCGACAGCAGTTTGGTAGTCGCGAGCATTTGGTCAATTAGAGGAAGCTGGCCTGCAGGTAACTTCCTCTCAGGATTATCTTATTTTCACTACCCAGATTACGGGAAAAAAAAAGCCCGGGCTTATGACAGGTCCGGGCTAAATACTATAACAGCGAGGAGGAGAGACTGCTGTAATAAGCTATTTCAACAGTCCGGGTAAATCTCTAACTAAGCAGCTTTTTTGGCGGCTTTAGTGATTTCTTTTTCAATCTTTTGCACAGTCTTCTTGGCCTGAGCCTGAACTTCAGCCAATGAGCCTTCGAATGCTTTACCAGCATCAGTCAGCACAGCTTCAACTGCAGCGGCATTTTCCTTGCTAGCAGTAACCCATTTTTCACCCAGTTCTTCAACATACTTCTGTTGCAGAGTCACGGCTTCGTTAACGTCTTTACTTGAAGACAGAGCCTGCAGATGAGCCAGGTTAGACTGCATGAAGTCAACAGTCTTCTCAGACTGACTTTTGAACAGATTTACTGCCAGAGCAGTGTTGCTTTCAGCCAGTTTCATGACAGGTTTAACGTTTTCCTGAGCGAGTTTTACGAATTCTTCGTACATGTTTATTGCCTCAATAAAATAATGAATAAATTAGTTTGTAAAAGCTGATGTTGCACTGCAACAATATGGCTAATATAGAGGCTATGATATCGTCTGTCAACTATTTTGTTGCATTGCACAAAAATATTTCCGGGAAGCGAAATTCCCGATTTATTGATTAGAAACTGACTTTTGCACTCAAGACAAAATTCCTTTCGGGTGCTGGAAAAAAGGCTTCGAAGTCAGTAGCTGCGAATGTTATCGGGTCGTATTCGGTGAACTGACTTCCAGTTTCGCTATACTCCTCATCTAACAGATTATTGACACGAAAAGCAAACTCCCAGTCCCGATAGTTGTAAGAGACATGTACATTGACAACCTCATGGGATGCCAGTTTTGAAAGCTGATTATCGAAATCGCCGCCTAATACCTGTTCATCTACAGCAATTACCTCAATACCGAGCAGTAACTCAGGGCTAAACTGATACATCGTATCAAGCCGTATTGTTTGTTCGGGTACTAACGGTAGTTTATTACCCTTGAAACTGCCGTCGGCTATTTCGGCGTCTAGCAGCGTAACACTAACACCAAACGTAAGCGCATCGGACCAACGCCTGAATGCTTCCAGAATGACACCTTCACGGCTGGTTTCGTCAAGGTTCAAATTGGCAAAGCCAGTTGAGTCAAAAGCAATTTCATTCTCCAGATCTATCGAATAAATCGTGGCTCTATAGCGATTTCTATGCTCCTGCCACTCAGCGCCGAGCTCCAGCGATAAACCTTCCTGAGTTAGCAACCCAGGTTCTTCTCCAAAAGGCACATTGGTATGCTCTTCAACCGTCGGGAAGCGATAGTTCTGATCACCCCTGAGGAAAACTTTCAAACCATTCTGACGCCAGCTATAACCGAGGCTGAGCACCGTCACTGTATCATCAAAATCCTCCCCGGCTATCTCGGCCTGTTGGTCACTGGCACGTACACCGGCGCTCAACTGTCCTGCATCGCCGACAGGCCACTCACTGGAAAAGTAAATATCCCTGATGGTTTGATCGATATCCTGGGGCCCAAACAAGGAAACCAGCTCATAATCGGTGCGGTCTATGTAAGCACCGAACAGGAGACTGGAATAACTTTCCGGTACCACAGGATTAACGATATATTTAGCGGAGAGGATGCTGCTATCCCGATCCTGAGTGGTTAGCGAACCAGGGAATGGACGGAAAGTCTGAATAAACTCGCGCTCCGTTATCCGATTCGAATAGTCGATTTTAAATGAACGTGCTTCATCGAGGTTTTTACTCACACCGAAACGCAAGATATCGCTATCGGTGGCAAAAAAATCATCCTCATAAAATGACAGGGATTGTTTCCGGTCTTCATCGAGTTCATCTCCAAGCAATGCACCCGGCGTCTCAATTTCATCCTCGATTTTCTCCAGTTCTATATAGCTGTCAAAACTGGCATGCCGATGTTCGACTCTGGCTGACAGGCGCTGATTATCGGCTTCGTTATTGTCCCGGTAATTATCGGTTTGCCGATCGCTTAGCGTGGCAGAAATTTTTGTACGGCCGAGTGATTTTCTGAACGCGGCATTCAGTCTACTGGCGCCAAAACTGCCTGTGGAGAGACTGACGCTGGCTTTATCTTCGGTAACTTTTCTGCGGATAATGTTTACTACACCGCCAACAGCCTGATTACCATACAGAACGCCGCCACTACCCTGTAATATCTCAATTTGAGCAATGTCATCTATATCGATGATCGATAAATCCGGAGCAGCGGTATCAGTCGAGTTATTCAACGGCATGCCATCTAGTAAAATCAGCGTATTATTGGTTGCGGTTGGACCAAAGCCGCGCAAATCTACTGTAGCCTGACTACCGTCACCAAAAAAATCACTGACATGAAGACCTGCCTGACCGCGAATCAGCTCGGCCACGGAAGTCGCACTGGATTGCTCGATGGTGGATTGCTCGATCACTGTCAGTGTAGTGATCGCCTGATTGCGCGACTGTTCGATTGCCGATGGCGTTACCACAATAACCATTGGATCATCATCGGCATAGGCCAAAGATATCAAAGATACGGTAATAACGGCCGACATAGCCGATTTGAAATACGAATTTAACATTTTTAACCCCTGGCACCGCCCGTGCCTGTAAAACAAGATAGCTGGACAATAAAACAGGGGGAGGCGCGCGAGATTCCAAGCCCGGATAAAACCCACCGTTATATCGCTTTTTTACGAAGGCCGGTCTCCGGGCTCACAGGTTGACCAGGGGTCTGGTATGGCATCAAACCTTCCCGAGAATTCACTCGGTGGTAATTTTGATGCATGACCTGTTTACCGTTGCGGGGGCAGCGTCGGAATTGAAATTCAACATTCGCACCGACTTCCCGTTTCATCCACCAGGGTGGACACCTTCTGGGCGCGAAAGATATAGTGGTTAGAGTTTATAAGCAAGGACAATTAGCCTTACAGCTGTTTTGCATAGTAAACAGAAGCTAAATGTTTCAGCTAAACAAGTTAGCATTCAACCAGAAATGAACCAGGATGCTGGCAAAGTAACCGAGAGCGATTACAGGCGTCCATTTCAAATGCCCAAAAAATGTGTACATGCCGCGCGCCTGGCCCATCAACGCTACTCCGGCGGCCGAACCAATTGACAGCATCGAACCACCCACGCCAGCCGTCAACGTCACTAGTAACCATTGCCCCTGCGACATGTCCGGCAACATAGTTAACACAGCAAACATTACCGGAATGTTGTCAACAATAGCGGATAATATACCGACTGAAATATTGGCATAGGTCGCCCCCCACTGGCTATACATGACATCAGAAGCCAGTGCCAGATATCCAATGAACCCCAGTCCACCGACACACATGACGACACCATAAAAAAATAACAAGGTGTCCCACTCTGCCCTGGCAACCGACCTGAAAACATCGAAGGGCACCACATC
>JAAEOZ010000078.1 GCA_024222685.1 Gammaproteobacteria bacterium
ATAGATGATGTTCATATCGACGTCGGCCAGCATCACGTTGGCCCCGACGCTGTCCAGCGCCGTCTTGATGCGCCCGTTGGCCTGTGCGACAAGCGCATCCGCCTCGATACGCTCCTTCAGGTTGTCCTGCATCACCTGCAGCGATTGCAGCAACTGACCCGTTTCATCGTTGCTCTTTATCTCGATCACCGAACTGAAGTCGCCCTGAGAAATTTTTTCCGCAACGCCAAGACCCGTATGCATTGATCCGGTAATGTAACGGGTCATGAAAAAAGCAATCAAACTACCGGCAATCAGCGCCAGTATCGTACCGATTTGGGTGGTTAGTATGGTCGTGTTCGAGGTGTCAACTTGATCCTGATTTCGTACCTCTACGAGGGCGGATTCCTCGGCAATGAACTCGTTGACTTGGATACGAATTTCATCCATGTATTTCTTGCCAATACCTTTTTCAATAAATGCAATAACATCACCAATCTGGAACTCGACTTGATTCATCGCCCTACGAGCTTCTATCTCCGGCTGCGCGGCTTTAACCTGCCAGGATTTAGCCAGATCAATCGCCTTATTTAGCCGCTTCAATTCAGTATCAGGGTCAAATGCGCGACTCACCAAATTCTGTAAATCTTCTATGCTTTTGTTAAATCCCTCTTTACCATCGTGAAATGGTTCCAGGGAATCCTGTTTTCCTGTCAATAGAAAACCACGATAGCCGGTTTCCATGTCAACCATATTTTTAGACATGGTGCCGACCAAACCCAACGCCAGCGTATCTTCCGATTTTTCAAACCCCGCCTGTATCGAGTCAACATGCTGCCTGGTCCGGTCAAAATGCTTTTTCCCCAAACCCCGGTTTACAAAATCAATTACCGCGCTGTTTGCAACTTTCCCACTACCCACCCCCTTTTTCAGTTTTATACCGACCATCGCAACCTCATTAGTCCAGGTTGCCATAATCGAGCTGATTTCCTGAATACTTTCTCTGACTGCCTCACGATTATAGGCACGACCGATATGACTGCGAAGTGCCAGGGCATGCTTTTCAAGCTCATCGATGCCGTTAGTGTACGGATCAAGAGAAGCTTGCTGGCCTGTCAAAAGAAAACCGCGCTGGCCGGTTTCCTGATTGACCATATCCAATAGAATCAGTTTTACAAGCGCCTGGGCTTGTAAGTCGTCCGATCTGATAAAAGACCCATTGACTTCGCTTAGGGCGAGCCTGAAGCCATCGAATAGCTCCTTGCCAATTGTACGGGACGAAACATCGGTAAAATGCCGGGCTGCATTTTCGCCTTTTATGACCTCCCGCCGGTATTCCATGGCGGGTTTGACATGCTCGGTCAGCCATTCTTTTGCCATGGCTTCAACCTTGGTCAGTCGCTCGACTTGTCTGGGATTGTCGCTAACCTGTTCTCTTAAGTCAGCTATAACCGATGTGAGCTCAGCCTTGCCGACGGTTAGCGGCTCGAGAAACTCGTCATTGCCGGAAAGAAGAAAGCCTCGCAGCCCGGTTTCCATATTGACCATTGCGCCAGCTACCTTGTTGCCGCGGCTAATCGCTTTGTGGGTGTGTGTCACCCAACGACTGGATTCCGTTAACCCTGTCAAGTTAATATAGACCGTGCCTGAAACCAGGATAAACACTGCTAATGGCAATCCAAATCCGATTCCCAATTTCCACTTCAGAGATAAATTTCTAAAACTGTTCATAATGATTCTCTCGCATTAATAATGGCCATCCATTTCCGGATGTGAAAAGACATGCACCTTCGGTCAAACCGACGATGGCTCAAAGTCCCGTAATTAGGAGCAGCTGATTGGAATCGACCCATATTGCAACCAGCCGCCGATCTTGCTTCATTGCCTTGCTGTGACATGTCGATCTCCTCAGAAGCGCTCGAACTGACTTTCGTCGATCGAACCGACACTGGTATCCATGCCGCCATTCGCCCGTGGCGGCTCGATATCCG
>JAAEOZ010000079.1 GCA_024222685.1 Gammaproteobacteria bacterium
ATATCCAGCAGCCTGCAAACAGCTGTTGCAGGGAACGACCATCGGGAAGCCGCGATAATCACCTTTCTGATCACGGCTTCGGATGTTACTTTATTTGGTATCGGGGCAGCCTTCTGGGGACTGGTATCAGGCGTTATTGCATTGCTGGTTCTCAGGAAAAGCCGTAATTAGTATTTCAAGCTCCTGACATATCGGGTCAAAGCCCTTTCCTTCACAAAGTTATACGAAGAACCAGATTACAATCTGGCCCAATTAGACTAACCTCTCTTTAACCCCCAAAGAAATAGATTTCGATGCTTCACAGTCAAACCGCAGAATCAGTTATTGATCACGCCCTGTCACTGGGTGCTGACTTCGCCGAGCTTTTTGTTGAAAAGAATGAAACCAATATTGTTAGCACACTCAGTAATGAAGTCCAGTCCGTTGAATCGGGTATTAACTTTGGTATCGGTCTCAGACTGGTTTACGGCACCAGGGTTTTATATGGCTATACCAACAGAACTGATCAGGACGAGTTATTACGTATTGCGTCAGTACTGGCAGCTAAAGATTTAAGAGATCCTGTCAGCACCCTGAAATCTTTCAATTTTAATCAAATCAACGACATTCACCCAGCCCGAAAAACTCTCTCGGTTGATGCAGAAACTGAAGCTAAGGTTGCCTGGTTAATGGCGGCAGATCGAGCTGCCAGGACAGCGGGCGAACAAATATCACAAACCCGTGGTTCCTGTTTGCAACGAGAGCAGCGTGTCGAGATAGTGAATAGCGAAGGCTTATACACGAATGACAGGCGCAATTACATCAGAGCCAGTTTAACCGCCATCGCCTCTGATGGTAGCGAACAGGCGACCGGTAGCTGGAATGACGGTGGTTTGTTGGGCTGGGAAATTGAAGCTGGAATCGATCCACAGAAAACCGGTGAAGAAGCAGCCAGGCAGGCGTTAGTTAACCTGACTGCCAAACCCTGCCCTTCCGGTCGAATGCCGGTGATTATTGGCAACGGGTTTGGCGGCGTCATCTTCCACGAAGCCTGCGGGCATTTGCTGGAAACCACGTCGGTCGCAAAAAAGGCATCGGTATTCCACGACCAGATGGGTG
>JAAEOZ010000080.1 GCA_024222685.1 Gammaproteobacteria bacterium
CTCGTCGGTCATAATGGCCATAGCGTTTACGATAGGGCTTGGAGGCAATACGCATATAGCGGTATAAATCACCACCTGCAGCCTTATCCCTGTAGATGATCTGGTATACCGTCTCATGATGTAAGGAGAGTTTTCTATGCCGCCTTAAATAATATACTACCTGCTGAGGACTCAGCTCCTGCCGAACTAGCTTCTCAATCCAGGTTTCTACCTTATCGGTCACCTTGCAGGCTTTATGGGCCTCTTGGCGGCGTGAAATACTCAATCTTTGAGCCTGAGCAGGCCTGTAACCTTTCAAACCTTTATTTCGCCTCAATTCCCTGGAGATCGTAGATGGACACCTGCCCAGGATCATCGCGATCTCTTTTTGACTATGACCTGCTTTCTTCATAGCGTAAATCTGGTATCGTTCATTTTCGGTCAGCTGTTTATAGCTCATTATGCATTTTCCTTTGGCGAGAAAAATGACGAACTATAACAGCTGGCCACTTTCTCTAGGAATTGCACTTATTATACGAAACCGCCCTGTCGACAATTCTGGCTCTATCAGTACAGAAGGCGAGGAGGCCCACGGTATTTATGCCGAAGGTAGCAATAATACTGTCAACAATTCTGGCTCTATAAATACCGAAGGCGATGACGCCTTCGGTATTTATCTCGAGAGTAATAGTAACAAGGCGACCAACACAGGGATAATCACAACTTCAGGTGATAGATCTGACGGTATTTATTC
>JAAEOZ010000081.1 GCA_024222685.1 Gammaproteobacteria bacterium
GCCTGGAAATTGGCCATCCAGAGCAATACACGTGTTCTGTTTCTGGAGACTCCTTCTAATCCATTAACCGAAATTGCGGATATTAGGGCCCTGGCTGATCTTGCACACGAAAATGGGTGTTTACTGGTCGTAGATAACTGTTTCTGTACACCTGCATTACAGAAACCACTAGCGCTCGGTGCTGATCTCATCGTGCATTCGGCAACCAAGTACCTTGATGGGCAGGGCCGTGTTGTTGGTGGAGCCGTTGTTGGTAACCAGCAACTGGTGGGTGAAGAGCTATTCGGTGTTATACGCACGACCGGTCCGACTATGAGTCCTTTTAATGCATGGGTCTCCTTAAAGGGTTTGGAGACATTGTCGTTGCGTATGAAGGCTCATTCTGAACAGGCTTTAGCACTGGCGAAATATCTATCCGGCCACCCTGAAGTCGAACGGGTTTATCACGCCGGTCTTGAGTCTCATCCGCAATATCAATTGGCCTGCAGGCAGCAAAGCGGGGCTGGTGGTATTGTGTCATTTGTAGTAAAGGGTGGGCGAGAAGCTGCCTGGAAGGTAATAGACAGTACACAAATGCTTTCTATTACCGCCAATCTGGGTGATGTAAAAACAACGATTACGCATCCTGCGACAACGACTCACGGTCGATTGAATGATGAGCAAAAGCAATCATCTGGCATTGATGAAGGATTGATTCGGGTTGCGGTCGGTCTCGAGTCGATCGAAGATATCATCGAGGATATCAGTCGAGGGTTGGACTAGATCAGTTCAATGGCGGAGAATTTATACTGTCGAATCGAGCTGGCCTTACTGGAAAAGCATCCGGGTGAAAAATGCTCTGCGGTAAATCGGCTGATTGATGACTGGGACAACGGTATTCTGGAGAGGAAATGTGATACTGAGATATTGCCGATGGACGATCCGGGTCGTCCCGATCAGCCCGAGCTTGTCGATCCACGAAATCTTCAACGCAGAAGTACCTCCACGGAAAAGGGCCGAGTATTTCTTTTACATGCGATTGCTCATATTGAATTTTGCGCGATTAACATAGCGCTTGATGCAGTTTATCGTTTTCGTGACATGCCGGACCAGTTTATTAGTGACTGGCTGAGAGTCGCCGACGAAGAGACTAAGCATTTTTACCTGCTCGATAATTGTTTGCGTCAGCGAGATTCCTATTATGGTGAATTCGCAGCGCATGGCGGCCTCTGGGACATGGTTTGCAAGACACGACACGACGTCATGCATCGTATGGCGCTGATACCCAGAGTGATGGAAGCACGAGGGCTCGACGTTACCCCGGGAATGATGAATCGTTTCGATCAGGTGGGTGATCAACAGGTGGTCGACATTTTACATGTCATCTATGAAGAGGAAATTGGTCATGTGGCTGCGGGCAGCTACTGGTATCAAACGATTTGTTTACAGCGTGGACTCGATCCCGATGCTACTTTTGAGTTACTCATTGACGAGTATTTCAAAGGCGGTCTTCGAGGATCTTTTAACTGGCCCGCGAGGCTGAAAGCTGGTTTTAAAGAAACCGAATTGAAAGCCTTAGAAAGGCAAAAGGAAAGCTTTAAACTCGATAATCGGTGAGTTTATATCCCTGACTCCTGCGCCAGCTGAGATAACTCGGGTGTGGGTTCCAGTCTCCCAGTACATATCTTGTTTTACCACCATCATAATGGTGAATGGCTGGTTGATGGGTATGACCGTGTATCATAGAGCTGATATCAAATTCGACAAAACTGCCCATTACGGTTTGCTGGTTGACATCCATAATACCCATCGATTTGCGTTGCATAGCAGACTTACTTTGTTCACGAAGCCCAGCGGCAATCTGTTGTCGTTCGGATAATGGTCTGGAGAGAAAATCATTTTGCCAGTCTCTAGTGCGCACAGTTTTGCGAAACTGTTGATAATCCTGATCATCAGTACACAAAGAATCGCCATGAAGTAAAACAATACGCTCAGTTCCGAGATTCAGATAACTCGGTTCTGATATCAGAGTCGCCCCAATGCGTTCGACGCCGACCTCGTGAAACAGGAAATCTCGATTGCCGCAAAGAAAAAAAATATCAGTATTTTGCGATAGCGTCTTAAAACACCGGAATATTTCAGCATAATCTGTGGCGGGGTCGTCATCACCAATCCATGCATCAAATAAATCACCGAGAATAAATAAAAACCGGGCCTGAATAGCCCGGTTTTTCAGAAAATTAGCAAGACTGGCGGTAACATCTGGCCGACCGGCATTCAGGTGGCAATCAGATATGAACAGATACTCATCGGCCATCTGCTGATTACTGTTTTACTGGCGTGAGATGGCTGTTATTGTAATGGTATCGAGAGGTACATTTTGATGCCCGCCTTTGTCTCCGGTTTTTACCTGAGCAATCGCATCAACTACATCCATGCCCTCGGTTACTTTGCCGAATACCGCATAACCCCAACCCTGCATTGATTCACTGGTGAAATTGAGAAATGCATTATCTGCATGATTGATAAAGAATTGAGAGGTCGCCGAGTGCGGATCATTGGTACGCGCCATGGCAAGTGTTCCTCGATCATTTGTGAGGCCGTTATTAGCTTCATTTTCGATCGGCGGGTGTTTGCTTGGCTTGTCGCGCATGTCGGCGGTAATGCCACCACCCTGGACCATGAAATTGGGAATCACTCGGTGGAAAGTGGTGTCTACAAAATAGCCGTCGTCAACATAAGCGAGAAAATTTCTACTGGTATTCGGAGCATTTTTCATGTCGAGTTCAATGGTAATGTTTCCCATTGTGGTTTCAATCAGGACTTGTACATTCTCGGTTGATGTTTGGTTCATCGGTTCGTTACCTTTAATAGTGGAAAAGAAAACCAGCGACAAGATGGCGACCAGTACAACCGCAAAAGGAAGAAGCGCTTTGTTCATCGGTAATCCAGTGGTTAAAAGAGAAGCGAATTCTACTGGTTTGTTGGTATGGATGGAAGGCGATAAAATTAAACACCAAATAAGGTACTAATCATGCCGATTAAGAGTTTCACTTGTCAGGCCTATATCTTAAACTCTACATCCTTTACTTGCTGACCGATTCAGCCAATATATTCTGTCTATGCTCACTATCTATAACAGTCTTTCCAATCGTAAGGAAGCGTTCGAACCCATAGAGCCCGGTAAGGTACGCATGTATGTCTGTGGCATGACTGTATATGATTATTGCCATATCGGGCATGCCAGGGTGCTAGTCGTCTTCGACGTGGTCTACCGCTATCTAAAGCATCTGGGCTTTGAAGTCACCTATGTTAGAAATATTACAGATATCGATGACAAGATAATTAATCGGGCCAATGAAAATGGTGAAGATTTCCGTAAGCTCACTCATCGCTTTATTGAAGCCATGCATGAAGATACAGATCCCCTGGGGATATTGAGGCCGGATCATGAGCCAAAGGCAACGCAGCATATTGAGGCGATCCTGGAAATGGTTGAAGGGCTAATTGACAATGGATATGCCTACCAGGCTGGTAATGGTGATGTTTATTTTGAAGTATCAAAGTTTGATCAGTACGGTAATCTTTCGGGAAAAAAACTGGAGGAGTTAAGATTGGGCGAGCGTGTCGATATAGATAAGGATAAGCGTGATCCTGCAGATTTTGTATTGTGGAAGTCAGCCAAACCAGGGGAGCCTTACTGGCCATCGGTTTATGGGGATGGACGTCCTGGATGGCATATCGAATGTTCTGCAATGTCTACCCAGATGCTTGGGAATCACTTCGATATACATGGTGGTGGTCAGGACTTACAGTTCCCTCATCATGAAAATGAGCTCGCTCAAAGTGAATGTTGCACTGGAGAGACTTTCGTTAATTACTGGATGCACAATGGATTCGTCCGTGTCAACGAAGAAAAAATGTCCAAATCTCTGGGGAACTTCTTTACTCTGCGTGATGTCCTACAGGATTATGCTGCGGAGGAGATACGCTACTTCATTCTCAGCAGCCACTATCGCAGCCAGTTAAATTACTCAGAAGATCAGCTCAATAACGCACGTAGCGCGCTGCAAAGGCTCTATAGCCCGCTTCTCGATTGTAATCTCGTCGATGTTCCAGAGGATAGTGCATATCAGCAAAGGTTTGAACAGGCCCTGAATGATGATTTTAATACGGCAGGTGCGCTTGCAGTATTATTTGATCTTGTCAGGGAAATTAACCGTTCCAGTCGGGATGAACCCAGTGTTGCTGATGCCCTCTGTAGTCTGCTGAAGTTTCTGGGAAATATCATCGGATTGCTGGGAAATGATCCAGAGACGTATTTGAAATCCCAGAAAGGCTCATCTGCAGGTCTTTCAGACGAAGATGTAGATAAGCTTATCGAGCAACGCCTACTGGCCAGAGCAGAAAAAAACTGGGCTGAAGCGGATCGCATACGCGATACTTTAACCGAAGCAGGAATATCTATCGAGGATAGTACCTCGGGTACACGCTGGCGTCGAACATAGACTTAGTTCGCCTGATTGAACATATTTTGCAAAATCCCCAATGTTCAATTGACGATTATTTTTGTTCAGCGTATTATTCCGCGCCTTGTCGAAAGGCAGATTTCGGGGTGTAGCGCAGCCTGGTAGCGCAACTGCTTTGGGAGCAGTGGGTCGGGAGTTCGAATCTCTCCACCCCGACCAAATTTTGAAGTACTGTGAAGTTCAGCCTGTGGGCTGGAAAGCAAGCACGGATCAGGGTTACTGCGCCCGTAGCTCATTTGGATAGAGCATCGGCCTTCTAAGCCGAGGGTAGCAGGTTCGAATCCTGCCGGGCGTGCCAA
>JAAEOZ010000082.1 GCA_024222685.1 Gammaproteobacteria bacterium
CATATTGTCATTTACCTCACGTGTGTATGGCGTCAGAATTGAAATACGTTTAGCTGAAAAAAAATTAAAAGCGGCGAGGGCGGATGTAACTGGATTGGTAACGGACACACCGGGCTTACTTTGTTGAATCAGGCTTTCAATCGTTTCTGCGCCAATAGCCACAGTGCCGGAAGTACAGCCGTAAATCATAGCATCGAGATCAACCTCGGGCAATATTCCAGCCGCAGTCCGGCTGATATCTCCAGCCATATTACGCAGGTTTTGCATCGTCACAGGGTTGGCATTGAGTACCCGATTAGTAAACATTTCGACACCATCAGGATACATACGTCTTAAATCCTGTTCAGAATTAAAATCCGTTGCCAGCGCAATCAAACCGATACGACCTCGGGGGGCGACTGTGTCAAGCGGTCTGCTGTTGCTAATGATTTCGGATGGGATGGCCATTCATGGTATCTCGAGTAGTTAAAAGTAAATCAGTTGCCGCTATTTATATGCTATAATTCCTGGTAGCATTTAACAATTCTGTAACCCTGATACAGGCATCAATTTAAATCGATGAAACGCTTTTTTGTCTTCCTACTAGTAGTATTCACAGGGCTGCTCTATGGACTCGCATTCGATTCTGCCATCAATACCATGCATACCGGTCAGTTCTGCAGTTTCCTGTCGGATAATGCCTGCCTGATACCGCAGGCGATAGATCGTTGGCTTACGATAATTAGCCTGTTAATAATAGCGCCGGTTAGTTGTATTACGCTGATTCACTGGCTATTTAACAGTCGGCGCCGTGTTAGTACACTGTTCGGCTGGATTATTGTTGTACCTTAGGTTAAACGCAATACTTTTTCCTGGGTTTAACTGATTACTTTCTGATATTTTCTCCAGCTATTCTGGACAACTAGTATTCACGAGTGTCAAGATAGCATCAAATTAACAGTTGATAGTAATTTCTGAGATTTGAGATGGGAAAGGAAACTACCTCTACAGACCATCCAGAAGAACATTCTGCTTTCGGTCGCGCTGGCCTGATAGAAAAACTGGCCGATCAAATTGATAATCATTTAAGCGATGACTCACCGAGTATTGAACCTTCTTTAGTGGTCGGCGTACTAGGGGAATGGGGTAGTGGCAAGAGTACGATATTACAGGCGCTTAATGACCTATATAACCAAAGACTGAAAAGCGAATCTGATGGCAGTATTACTCTGCCGGTTTTTTTCAATCCCTGGCGGTTTGAGGCCGAAGTTCATCTCATCGTGCCATTGCTTAAGACGGCGCAGTCCTGTGTTAAAAAATACCTCAAAACGCAAACTGATAGCGATGACAAATCGTTTAAATCCAGTGTTGTCCGGCTTGGGCAAACGGCTGTGGCGCTCGCTTCGGCATTCAAAGGAAAAGTCTCGATTCCAGGTATTGCAGAACTGGAGGTAAATGTAAAAGATGCGCTTGACAAGGAAAAGGAATATCTCGATGACGATGACCGGAGCGCTTACACAGTAGATTTCGACTCGATTTATTTTGACCTGCACGAGCAAATGGAACAAATCACTGGACGTAGTGATAGTGCAGCTGCAAAGCTGAATCTGTTATTTCTGATTGATGACCTCGATCGTTGCCTGCCGGAAAAGGCAGTGCAGGTAATGGAGTCGGTCAAGCTTTTTCTTGATGCCAGGGGTTGTGCTTTTGTGCTTGCGCTTGACGAAGAGGTAGTTGAACGGGGGATTGTGCATCGATATAGGGATTATTTGTTTCAGGGTGGCAATGGATCGAATAAGGCGGATATGTCGACTGAGAATCTGCTTAACCAATTACCTATTACAGGCGCTGAGTATCTTGAAAAAATTATTCAGTTACCGATTCATTTGCCGAGGCCTGATGATGCTGGCATTCGTCGATTTTTGATGACCAGATTTCCGGTGCTTTTTAAGGACTATGAATACGAACCTAAAGAACAGGAAAAAACAAAGCAGCGGAGCGACGCCCCTTTACTTAACCTGTTTATTCACGCTATCCCTCCAATACCTCGTAAGCATGTTCGAGCTGCTACTCTGTTGGAGTTTTTATTGTCACTCGCAAAGGAACAAGGATTGTCTATCGATCAGATGACTCTCGCCAGACTGGTTATGCTGCAATTATTTGCTCCTGAATTATATCGACATGGAAAACGCAATCCAGGTTTTCTATTGACGATGGAACGTTGGGCCAAAGAGAATGGTACTGCCTGGACAAGTAAAGCATTAGTGAGCCGGTTGCTTGAAAAGACGAATACGGAGCTGAATGACCAGGCAAGGTCGGTAAAGGATGAAGTTTCAGATGAGCCGGTAAATCGCTCGGAAAGTATTATCACCCTTGAAGGTGATCAAGCGATATTACAATACATCAGCCTTTGCACACAAAACCGAGGGGAGTTCGACCCAAGGAATATAATTGACACTGATCAACGATCCGACAAGGAAATAGCTCGGTATTTTACGTTTATTGAAAAACAGACAATTGTTAAAGTGCGCCCTGCCACATTAACCCTTAATAGCCATAGTGCTACTGTCACCGTGCAACCAGAAGTAAATATTGGTGATGTAGATGCTTTTATTGAACAATTGCTCAGTGACCGTGAAGACGCCTGGGTTAACGCGATTCAGTCAGAAGAAATTGAACTCGGTGAAGTGCTTCCTCAGTCAGTGTTTGAGAAAATACTTAAACGACTGTATGAACTACCGGGTGATGATTGGCTAGCGCAGGTAGTGCCTGTATTGACCGATGCGCAGCGTGAGTACATTAAGGAAAAGTTCAGTGACAAGTTTCAGGAAGCCAATGAGGTTGTATTAAATCCGAAACTGGGTGATGTGGAAAACAATGCCAGATCAGGTCGAATTGTCGGCTGGTTGGGCGATGAACGTCATGGAGTTGGGCTGGATGAGGATGGTTTGCCTGATATTGACTGGGTTGAGGTTGAGGCTCCGAATATTGCTTATCGCCTGGATACAGAAAAAGATGAAATAATTGTCGACAGGAAAGGTGAACTAGTTCTTGATTATCCCTACAAAATGGCCCGATTTCCGGTTACCTGGTTGCAGTTTCAGAGTTTTATCGAGCATCCCAATGGTTATGAGAACGATGAATGGTGGCAGAGTTTGGACGTCGATGAAGATGATCGCAAAATCGAAGCAGCCAGATGGCCTATACCCAATCATCCCCGCGATACAATCAACTGGTTCCAGTGTTTGGCGTTTTGTCGATGGTTAAATAATGTAAATAAACTCGGCGATGATCAACTAATCAGCCTGCCGACAGAGTGGGAATGGCAATACGTGGCAAGCAACGGTGATATAAAGAAATTCCTGTATCCCTGGGGAGAAAATTATCAGCCGGGTTATGCAAATATAAACGAGACACTTGGAGAGGTCGGGTCGTCAAACTTGAAACTAACCACTGCGGTTGGCGTGTATCCGCAAAGCGAGACTGGTTTGGCCGATTTGTCGGGTAATATCTGGGAATGGTGCCTAAATCAGGTTGAAGATAAGAAAAATGACAATATCTCGATAGCAGGAATGGCTGCTCGTGCGCTGCGTGGCGGCTCCTGGTACAACTTCTCCGAGTACGCTTCGTCTGCGTGTCGCTTCAGGTATCTCCCTAACTACCGTAACCACTACTGGGGTTTTCGTGTTGTTTGCGTTCCCTCCTATCGTCGAACAACTGATCACTGAGACTCTGGTCTCTGATTTCCTGGTCTTCTGACCTCTCGGCTTGCGATAACATTGACACTGGGTTTAGGATATTTACTTTGGATCTCATCTGTTATTAGATTGTTAAAAAATCTAATACCCCGCCTCTCGCTGATGTCGAAAAGCGAGAATATAAACTGAATTGTTATTCTCATCGAAGCGATAAAGTGCTACATAACCGGTGTCGCCAAATGGAATGATTAATTCACGCAACTCTGGTAAATCGTTAAATGGTCTGCCTATTAGAGGCTCTGTGTTCAAGATGGAAAATTGGTGCTCGATAGCTTGTGCGGCTTTCTTCGCTGCATGGGGATTTCTTTCTAGTAAAAATAGCCGACAGCGTTCCAGCCCCTGGGCTGCGGCTTCGGTGACAATTACTCGTGGCACTTAGGAATCTCAGTTCCTTCGTCAGTTCCCCAGGTGTTGAGCCAGTCTCGTACTTCCCGACCGGTTAGATGCCGTCCGGTTTCCTGATAAGCTGTCCAGGAGGCAATGGCTTCCTGTTTGAAGCTTTCCTTTGCTTCTTCGCGCTCTACATAATCACGAATCGCTTGACGCATAATCCAGTGCGCTGATCGTTGTCTGGTGTTTGCCAGGTTTTGGACTCGATTTTTCAAATCATCGTCCAGTTTTACTGAGGTCGCCATAATGATGTCCTCTTATTACAAAGTAGTACCTCTAGATACCATATCATGAGACCGGCTATTTGTCGTTTATTTTATCAACTGCGCATAAACCTCAGCATCAGTAGCCCCCTCAGTCCCCAGAATAAATACCCGGCTATTCTCATCCAGTCCTAACTGAGCTTTCATATCACTATCACCACAGGCGGTAACCAACGCAGCCAGTCCGGCAACGGCCGACTCTCCACCTTCAATAGAAGGATCACCATTAAATCCTTCCGCCAGTAGTTTCATGGTCATAGGCACAGCTTCTTCATTGATAGTCATAAAATCATTGGTACCTGTAGCGAGCACCTGCCAGGCCAGCGCTGAAACCTCACCGCAGGCGAGTCCGGCCATTAATGTATCGAGATCGCCCTCGACTACAACTGGCTTACCGGCTTTTGCACTTTCCTGTAGGCAATTTGCCTGCTCGGGTTCGACAATGATAAACCTGGGTCGCTGCTCACCCCAGAGTTCCCAGAAATAGGCACAGACTGCCGATGCCAGCCCGCCGACGCCACCCTGGATAAATACGTGCGTCGGGATTTCGTTATTCATCTGATTGATAGATTCCGACAATAACACTGTGTAACCCAGCGCGACATCTTTAGGAATTTCCATATAAGCTTCATAACTGGTATCAGAAACAATAATACGACCATGCAATCTGGCATCGGTATCTGCCTGTTTGACGGATTCGTCGTAGTTGCCGGTAATGCGATTTACGGTAGCTCCTAAGGCTTCCATCGCCTGCTGGCGACCTTGCGAAACATCTCGGTGTATGTAGATAACGCACTGGCAACCGAACATCTGACAGCCCCAGGATACCGAGCGGCCATGGTTGCCATCGGTGGCGCAGCTAACGACTACCTGGCTGACGACCCCGTCATGCTTTCTGGCGAGTAATTCTTCGATGTCGGGTGCTGTACCAGTTACTTCGGCGACTTTCGCCTGTAACTGACGGGCCACGGCGTAGGCACCACCCAGTGCTTTAAAGCTTTTGAGGTGAAAGCGCTGTGATTCGTCTTTATACCAGATGGTATTAACGCCGATATCGCTTGCCAGGTTTTTCAGGCTGTACAGGGGGGTAGGCTGGTATCCCGGCCACTTATTAATTTCTTCGACCGCGATACGTGATTTTTCCAGGCTGGTGATAGCTTTTAGTTCGTCAGCATAAAGTTTCTGTTGATCCGCGAGTGGATTAGCAAAATGGGTTAGTACACCATTAACTGATTTCATGATTGACTCCAATATTTGCTTTTTACATTTTCATGCGTTCGCCTTTGGGATCGTAGAAAGCCTGAAAAGATGCCCTCGTAGAGAACCTCTTTCTGGCAATTTCAATCTCAATATGAGCATCACTAATTTTTTCTGCAGTTAAATCAGGCCTGTTGATATAACCCATACCTATAGCGCTGCCC
>JAAEOZ010000083.1 GCA_024222685.1 Gammaproteobacteria bacterium
AAGGAAATGCAGTCGCATTCAATCCATCTGACTGCGGACGCGCGCCCGAACCTCCAGAATTGAAGGTTAGCACTTCTGCCCTGACAGCATTTCCTGTGGCTTGCCGGTCGCTTCTGGGCCGAAGCGACAGCTGGAAATTGCATAAGGTACCAGCCCCTTCCGCCGGTACCGTATCGGGTAATATTTTGTCCAGCGCATTGTAGACAGCATCGGGAATCATATGACCAATTACATGTCTTAAGGCCACGGGTGCGGGATGCACCGCATTTACAATTGAACCCTCTGGTGCAGTAATTTCGAACGGTGCCAGAGAAGCTGCGTTATTAGGTATTTCCGGGGCGATGGCGCATTTCAAAGCGAAGCAGGCATATGCCTTTGTATAGACTAGTGGCACATTAATGCCTTTCCTGTCCAGTCCTGATGTACCTGCAAAATCACATAAGATCCGATCCTCCTGTATATCGAGAGACACTTCCAGATTCACTGCATGACTATAACCGTCGATCATCATCGAACCTGAGGCTTTCGCACGTGGTAATGCCGCAATGCGTTCGAGTGTTGCTCTGCGTGAATTTTCCAGAATGAACGCGGCAATATCATCCAGATGAGACAAATCAAATTCATCCATCATATCAATTAAACGTCTATGGCCGATTTCATTACAGGTAGACAATGCGTAGAAATCACCAATTGCCTGGTCTGGTTCGCGCACATTTCCGCGTACAATTTTAATCAGGGTTTTATCGACTTCACCTCTTTCGGCAAATTTCATGATTGGAATATAAAGCCCTTCTTCGTAGACCGAGTTGCCATCGGCGCCAAAACCTCGACCGCCAATATCGACTATATGCGCAGTGCAACCCAGAAATCCAACATGAATACCTTTGTGAAAAGACGGTGTAACCACGGTGATGTCGTGTAAATGCCCGGTACCCTCCCAGGGATCATTGGTAATATATACATCGCCTTCAAAAATATTATCGATTCCGATTCGGCGTATAAAATGAGCAACCGCATCGGCCATGGCATTAACGTGGCCCGGCGTGCCGGTAACTGCCTGCGCAAGCATCTGCCCTCTGGTATCATAAACACCGGCTGATAAATCGCCCGCTTCGCGAACCGAAGCCGAAAAGGCTGTACGAATCAATGCCTGCGCCTGCTCTTCGACTACCGAGATAAGTCGGTTCCACATGACCTGACTGGAAACAGTTGATGTTTTCTGTGTCATGATATTCTCCTAGGCCTGCTGAATGATGTCGATACAACCATCTATCTGACGTACTGCCTGACGACTCGATGGCAGGATAATAGTGGTTTCATCTTCAGTAATCGCAGCAGGTCCCGATACCATATGACCATCCTGTAATTCTTGCCGATGTATTACCGCAGACTCTACCGACCGCCCCAGCGCTGCATCAAAAATGTATCTCTGCCCATTGCTCGGCGCCTGCGAAGTTTCCGATAGCGCATCTATTGATTCCACGCTGTCCTTTAGCGTTGTAGCATTGACCGACCAGACAGTAATTTCAATGCTCATGCCTTCCACTGCACGACCAAATAAGGCAATATAATCTGCTTCAAATAATTGCTGAAACTGAGCAGCATTCGGCTTCTTCACCGCTTCCGGCGGCAGTATTATCGGAATTTCTTCACCCTGCCCGCTATAACGCATATAGGCCTTAAATTCGGCCTGAATGGGTGCATTTGCATCGCAGGTACGAACGAAGGCAGTTGCCTCTTTCTCAAGTTCGTCGAGTAAGCCACAAATGATCTCGGCCTTAAATTCGGTCAGGCGCATGTACAGACTACGATTGGCTTCAAAACTAAAAGGCGCGCGAAGAAACCCAATGGCTGAACCAACACCGGCACCCGGCGGCACCAACAGACGCGCTACTCCGAGTTTTTCACATAGACGACCGGCATGAAGTGGCGCCGCCCCCCCAAATGCTATCATCGTGTATTCGGCGAGGTCTTCGCCGTTTTCGACAGCGTGTACACGCGCCGCATTCGCCATGTTTTCATCGACGACTTCGCAGAGGCCATAAGCAGACGTTTCGGGATCCATTTGCAAAGGCCTGCCTAATATATTCTGTAATGCGTTTGCAGAATTTTGCGTATTTAGCGTGATAGAGCCACCGGCAAAATTATCAGCATCGAGTTTACCTAATACCAGATCTGCATCGGTTACGGCAGGGTGTTCACCACCTCGCCCATAGCAGGCAGGACCCGGTTCCGAACCAGCAGATTCCGGACCCACACGGATTTGTCGCATCGCATCGACATGCGCTAATGAGCCGCCCCCCGCACCGATTTCAACCATATCGATGACGGGAATAGAGATCGGCATGCCGGAGCCTTTTTTAAAGCGATAGGTGCGCGCTACCTCAAACACTCTGCTGGTTTTCGGGGTCTGATTATTAATCAGACAAATTTTTGCGGTGGTTCCCCCCATGTCAAAAGACAAAACCTTATCGAGTCCATATCGGGCAGCAATATGTGCGGCAAACACGGCACCACCGGCCGGACCTGATTCAACCAGCCTGACAGGAAACTCTGCGGCACTTTGCAGCGAGATAATCCCGCCACCCGAATGCATCAGAAAAATCGAACAGCCCACACCTTCTTTTTGTAACTGCCCGGCCAGGCGGTCGAGATAGCTTTTCATCATAGGCTTGATGTATGCATTGGCCACTACGGTATTGAAACGTTCGTATTCACGCATTTGTGGGGAAACTTCTGATGACAGCGAAACGGCTACATCAGGCATTTTTTCCACCACAACATCACGAATCAGTTTCTCGTGATCATCATTTAAATACGAGTGCAGAAGGCCAACTGCAATGCTTTGATATCCATCATCTTTTATCCGATCAACTAAAGTCTCTACTTCGGTCCGCTGCAATGAAATTAGTACCTCGCCTCTGGCATCAATACGCTCTTCGACGGTGTAGCGCTGCTGTCTCGGTAGCAATGGTTCGGGTAAGCTTAAATTCAGATCGTATTGTTCAAATCGCGACTCGCTACGCATTTCAATCACATCCCGAAAACCCTGAGTAGTGATTAACGCAGTTTTCGCACCTCGCCTTTCAATTAAGGCATTAGTGGCCAGTGTTGTGCCATGAATGATTTGTTCAATCTTCGAGGCATGTATATCGGCCTGTCGACAAACCTGTTGCATACCATCGACAATCGCATTTTCCGGCGCGGCGTAGGTGGTTAATACTTTAGTGGAATACTGATTTTGCCCGATTTCGAGCACCACATCGGTAAAAGTTCCTCCGATATCTATGCCCATGCGGATAGATGATTTTTTCATGATTAGCGATGCCTAAAACCAGAGAATAAAATTATGTAAATTGTACGTTATTTTCTGCGCAGTAATCCTGCTTATACTGACGGTGTTCAAGTGGATTAATTAAATCTGTTATAGCGCTGATGAACCCGATTCACTGGTGCGGATACGAACAACATTTTCCAGGTTTGTCACAAATATTTTTCCATCACCGATTTTTCCAGTTTTAGCTGCATCGATAATCGTATCTATAACCTGATCGACCTGATCATCATCAATAGCGATTTCGAGCTTCATTTTGGGTATGTAGTCAACCACATATTCGGCTCCGCGGTAGAGCTCGGTGTGGCCTTTCTGACGACCGAATCCTTTGACTTCATAAACTGTCAGACCATTAACACCGATATCAGATAAAGCTGCTCGCACGTCGTCAAGTTTAAAAGGTTTGATTATGGCGCTGACAATTTTCATCAGACTACTCTGCACTGCTGTGGATATTGGACAAAATTATGACATTTACCGTCGAGAATTGAAACGTCGATATCAATAGTCCAGCTCTGGCAGACAATTGCATAGCGTCTATACTCGTCTGTTAAGATTTAAAATCCTGTCAAGCGTCATATGAATATTAAGATCAGCGACATTACTGACACGCTTACCAGTGTAGAAATCTTAAAGAACCTGGATATTGCAATTATAGAGGATATCGCGACCCACATAGATACCGATACATTTACCAGAGGCGAGTTACTGGTTGAACATGGACAACCAGGAGAGAGACTGTTTTTTATCTTCGGCGGAAGAGTAGAAGTTATAAACCCCACGCATAACGATTTTCTGCAAAATTCAGTCACATTGACCAGAGGAGATGTCATTGGAGAAATCTCACTTCTTGTTAATACTTCTTACACAGCGGACATCATAGCGCAGGCACAAACCACCGTTCTATATCTGAATCGAGATCATTTCAATTATCTTGTTAAAAAATACCGCATATTTGCTGAAGTCCTGTCAAATTTGATCACCAGCCGTATGGGTCAAAGTGGCGGTATCAATAAAGTAGGTCGGTACGAATTGCTGGGAAAACTTGGTCAGGGAAGTATGTCAACGGTCTTTAATGCTTTTGACTGTGAACTGGAGCGAGAAGTTGCGATTAAAATGCTGAAGTATCATCTCGCCTTCGATGCCGATTTTATAGAACGTTTCGAACGAGAAGCAAAGGTTATCGCGAGTTTGAATCATCCCAACATTGTTAATGTTTATGAAATAGTCGCAGAATACTCCACGCGCTTTATTGTCATGGAAAAGCTTCCAGGCCAAAATCTATCTGTTGTCCAGAAAAACAACGGTGCATTTAGCCTGAGCGATACCAGAATGATACTGTCACAGCTCGCTGAGGCATTACAATACGCCCATAATCATGGAGATCAGGGCATCGTACATCGCGATATCAAGCCTTCCAATATTGTGCTGGATCAGTCTGGAAAAATTAAACTAACCGACTTCGGCGTAGCAGGCCCACCGCGAGACCAGGACATTAACATAGAAGGCACGCCTTCCTATCTAGCCCCAGAAATCATTAATGGTGAAGCGGTAGACTACCGCGCCGATATTTATGCACTAGGAGTAACCGCTTTTCACATGTTAAGTGGAAAATTACCCTTTAGTGCACCAACATTATCCGACTTACTCAGAATGCAGATTAATCAGGAAGCACCTGATATTGTCAAAATCTGCCCCGAAATCGATGATGCGATGGCCACCTTTATTCAGAATTCGATGAGTAAAAACAGAGACCAGCGTGACTCAGAATGGGAGCATATTCGGAAGATACTTAGCCCACAGCCTATTATTAATAACAATAGTGTGGAAGATCAGGATATCTGTTTAGTATTACACTTACAGAATACTTCATCGAAGAAAACCAAAAGGCTGCTGGCAGCACTACATCAACTATTGCAGGATGAGCAACAGGTGTATTCGATAGAAATGCCTGGTAGTGAGAAAGAGTAGTAGTATTTTCTCTGAGTTTGAAACTCACTTTCCTTAGAGGTCTAAAACTCAGGATAAAGGTGCAAACAGTTCCTTAAGTATATCGGTATTGAGTAACGATGCTTCGCCATCGGATTTATTACTATAGACTCCATCCGCCAGTGCACGCTTACGGGCCTGCATCGCCAGCATTCTTTCTTCGATACTATTTGCAGTTACCAGTTTATAAACGAATACCGGTTTGTCCTGCCCGATGCGATGGGCGCGGTCTATCGCCTGAGACTCAACAGCTGGATTCCACCACGGATCATAAATAATCACCGTATCCGCCTCGGTTAAATTGAGTCCGGTGCCGCCAGCTTTGAGGCTAATCAGAAATAGATTTACCTCACCCTGGCTAAAACGTTGAATGGCTTCATCGCGTTTGCGGGTTTGTCCGGTCAGCTTTGTATAAGCGATATCAAGCTTTACCAGTTCCTTTTCTATCAAACTTAACATGCTGGTGAATTGCGAAAATAATAAAATACGCCGCCCCTCTTCGAGTTGTTCCGGCAACAGGGTCATCAACCATTCGAGTTTGGCCGAGTGCTTTACCTGCTGGCCACCTGCCAGTTTTGTCAGCCGAGGATCGCAACATACCTGCCGCAGTTTGAGCAATGCATCGAGGATGGTGATGTGGCTACGCGCCAGCCCCTGCTTATTTATTACCTCACGCACTCGTTTATCCATCGATACTCGAATGCTTTCGTAAAGTTGCGCCTGCTCCCTGCCCAGTTCGACGCTGTGGAGAATTTCAGTTTTTGCGGGTAACTCGGCGGCAACTGCATTTTTTTCGCGGCGCAATAAAAATGGTTGTACCCGCCGGGCCAGGCTCTGCCCTTGCTCACTACTGCCATGTTTTTCGATGGGCGTTCGGTAGCTGCGGGTGAATTGCGTGTTATTACCTAATAATCCCGGCATTAAAAAGTCAAACAGGGACCAGAGTTCTCCCAGGTGGTTTTCCAGCGGCGTGCCTGTCAGGCACAGGCGATGCTGTGATTTGAATTCGCGCACGATTGCCGACATTTTCGATTTGGCATTTTTAATCGCCTGGGCTTCATCGAGCACCACATAGTGATATTGATGATCCAGCAGCGCTTCGGCATCGCGTAACAGTAACGGGTAAGTTGTGAGTACGATATCGCTGAACTGAATTTCTGCAAAACGTTGCTTTCGATCATGGCCGTGCAACACGATAACACTTAAATCGGGGGTGAATTTTTCGGCCTCTCTACGCCAGTTACCCATCAAGCTGGTCGGCGCGACAATCAATGTTGGTCCGCTCTGGCGTCCACTGCGTTTTTCAACGAGTAAATTTGCCAGCGTCTGCACAGTTTTTCCCAGACCCATGTCATCCGCAAGAATACCGTTAAAGCTATACTCGCGTAAAAATTGCAGCCAGTTCAAACCATCTCGTTGATAGTTACGCAATGTGGTGCCAAAACCCCTGGGTACTGCTACTTTTTTTATGCCCGAAAAGTCGCGCAACTTCGCTGACAGTTTACGTAAATGTTTTGCACCCTTGATACGTCGTTGATCATCACCCAGCTCATCAATCACCGTGGCATCGAAACGCGACAGGCGGATAATGCCATCCCTGTCCGCCGGCGCTCGCTCGAATAATTCGCGCAGAGTATTCAGGAACGGTCGAATGCGCTCACTCGGCAGACGCACATAGTGATGACCTTCCAGCGGCAGGGTGAGTGTTTCGGGCAGAGTTTCGGGATCCTGTTCCAGAATCGATGCAATCAACGGCGCCAGGGGTAATTGTTGACCATCGACATTCAAATCGAAGCGTAATCCAAACCAGTCGTTTACATTTTCACCATCATCTTCGACCGCTACTTCCCAGTCACCCGCGGAAAACGATAGTTCGAAGCTTTCATCCCGTTCGATATGCCAGCCTTGCGCTCGGAGTTCGTCAAACCGTTGCTCGAGGAAACAGGCCCAGACAGCGGCGCTTTCGACAACCGAGTCCCCGACGGCGTAAAAATCGACAGGCCTGGTCTGATCACCCTGCATGTCGACTGGCGTAAAACCCAATTCAAACAGCTGCTCGATTATCCGTTTTTCGCTTTCAATGTCGCGCCACACACGCACAGCCGGTTCTGCGTTTGTTATCAATACGCTGTCGGACTGCGGCAAAGGCATGACCCGATCACCGTCATAATCAAATTCCAGTGACAAACTATGGAAGCTCTGTTGAGCGTTCGAATTCAGCCTTAATGTGATCCTGGGATGCAGGTTTTTGCCGCTATTTTCACGCAGGTTAATTTTGGCAGGTAGCGGTATATCAAAGCCGGGCAGGTGCTGTAATAAATTCAGACTCAGTTGTTTCGCCAGCTTGTCAGGTACTGGTGGCGCATCGACTAGTGACTTTAACAATGCGGTATTCAGATCACCGCAGTCGACGATGCCAATTTCACCCAACTCGCTATCAAGGTACATCGGTGGTTCGGTTGCGAGCAACGTAGCCTGGGGTTGAATCGAGATATCCAGGCTGTGTTCACTATCACGCTTCTCTTGCTGCCAGGCGAGAATGAGCTTGCGGTTTTCACCCTCGGTTAATGCTGCGGCATCACCATTTAACCAATAACAACGCCTGGTTTGCACCATGCTGGCTAACGCCAACCCTCCTATCCGGCCACTCAGCTGGGTCGACTTATAGTAGTAATACTTGTCATCCAGCGCAGTCAGAAACCGGGCGATATCATGATCAACAGTCTGCAGCCGCCACCTTTGCGAAGAATAACGGTGGTTACTGACAACACTATCAGGAGAAACCTGAACTCCTTTTACCAGACCGCGACCTTTTTTCCGCGGATGGGTGGCGCGTATTTCGACATACAGAGATGACAGCGCCGATCTGGATTCATCCGGTTGCAACAGATAGACAAGAAAATCTTCGTTGGATGGCGCCAGGTACGCCTGACTTGCTTCGGTGGCAGATACCAGCTCGCCGAGCCACAGGTCGAGCTGCCCGACCTGCTGATCACTGGATTTCATTGCAGCACTCTCACCAATGCCTTCGAGATAATCAAGACATGCCGCCACGACGTGTTTACAGTTGAACCCGACTGGACAGGAGCAATCGCCATCGAGATCTATCTCGCCAAACTCTGGGAAATAATTGACGGCTATATCCTGGGTATATATCTGTGAGCCAGCAACAGTGGCATAAAAATGAACATAGCCATCCCCTGCTTCGAGAATATTTCTTTCAAGCACACGGTCTCGACGAAAATAATCCATGCCACGCGCAAAAGCTTTCGCTCCACAGGCATCGGCAATATCCGCCCGTTGGAAAATACATTTTTGCATTAGAAAATCAGTTTCAGGTTGTTAGTAAATATTATTCATTTCCTCACAAACAGCGCCATCGACTCCACATGCGCGGTCTGTGGAAACATATCCATCACGCCGAGTTTTTCAAGTTTGTATCCGTTATCACAGATAATCCGGCTATCGCGCACCAGGCTCGAAGGTTGACAGGATACATA
>JAAEOZ010000084.1 GCA_024222685.1 Gammaproteobacteria bacterium
TCCAGTGCGAAACGGCAACCAGGCATCCAGTTTTTCGATTAAGTTATAGCGCTCTGCTGCCGGTAGCAATGCACCTGGTGTCTGGAGCCGAAAAAATTACTCTGCGGCAGGTGCTAACTATGACCACCGGGATTGAAGGGAATGAAATGCATGTTCCTTATTCGAACTCCCGTAACGATGAAATCCGAGCGTATTCTCGCACGGGTTGTCGCTGCCGCCCCCTGATCAAAGTTCGGTTTCGGCTCTCCCAGCGTTCGGATCAGGTTTCCCTGGTCCCCGTTCCTGTTGCTTCCTCAGGGATTTTGGAATTCGGTAAAAATTGATGTAGAACCAGGTAGAGTATCATTTTCTGCCAACAAGTTTGACTGATCCTGGATGTAATATCTCTGTTCGGTCAGGGCCCAGTTTTGGGGTTTGCCGGGGTCTGGCTGCGAGACGTGAGTGTATCTTAATACAGAGGGATCGACATTCGCGCACCCCACTAATAATAAAAAAGGCAGATACTTCATTATTTTGATTCTCTGTTATTCATTCACCTCTTTTATCGGCAATCCGACAGGAATCATTAATTATTTTTTAGAAACTGGAGCCTGAAACTAGTGGAGGTTTGTGCCGGTTTATCTGGCAATGGCAGCGGCTCTGGAGTGAAGCTGAAATACGCAATATTGATAGTTTGTTACTTCTAATCCAGACCTTCTACCCAGAGGAGAAGCAACATAATTTCCGCATTTAGCTGAGTTAAATACTATCTGAATCGAACTCAGGCAGCTCCATCACCACGGCAATGAAAAAGTCTTAACCGTGGTATAACTCGCCATCGCCTCGATAACCCCTTCCTTATAACCCAGACCGGAATCCTTAATGCCACCAAATGGTGACATTTCTATTCGATAACCCGGTACTTCCCAGATATTCACGGTGCCGGTTTCGAGCTCATTGATAAAACGAATAGTGTCATCCATGCGATTGGTGCAGACACCCGATGATAGACCGAAGGCGGTGGAGTTTGCGACTTCGATGGCATGGTCGATATCACGTATACGAATAATGGGGATTGGTGTACCAAAGGTTTCCTCGACTACCAGTTCACAGTCAGCAGGCACGTGATCGAGTACTGTCGGCGAATAAACCGCACCCTGGCGGTCGTTGCCGTAGAGTAATTTGGCACCCAGTTCGATAGCATTGTTAACGCGGTTCTGGAACAGGATTGCAGCCTGTTCGTTGATCACGGTGCCGACATCAGTATCCGGGTCCATCGGGTCACCGTATTTGATTTTAGCTGCTTTCTCGGCGACCAGTGCGGCAAATTCATCACCGACAGAATCGATACAAAGTACACGCTTAACCGCAGTACATCGTTGACCGGAATTCTTGGTGGCACCGGCTACAGCCAGTTCGGCGGCCTTATCGAGATCGGCATCGTCCATCACGATTAATTCGGAATTACCGCCGAGTTCCAGTACAGTTCTTCTATAACCAGCGGTTTCAGCAATATACTTACCCACTTCGACACTGCCGGTAAAAGTCACCAGACTGATATGTTTATTGGTAATCATTTCGTCACCCATATCTTCGGGTAAGCCGGTCACAATCGACAGCATTTCGGGTGGCAAGCCCGCTTCATAACAGATATCGGCTAACAGCAAAGCAGTTAACGGTGTCTGTTCGGTTGGTTTGGCTACCATGCAGTTGTTGGTCGCAATCGACGGAGCGATCTTGTGCGAAATCATATTCAAAGGGTGGTTGAATGGTGTAATTGCCGAAATTGCGGTGAGCGGCTCGCGCTGGGTGAAAATCTTTCGCTGTTTGCCATGCGGCGTTAAATCGCAGGAAAAAATCTGTCCGTCATCGTTAATACAAAGTTGTCCGGCCAGGCTGTATACATCGAAAGCGCGACCGACTTCGTAGATGCTGTCTTTCTTGCTTAAACCGCACTCAGCTGTAATCAGATCAGAAATCTCTTGCTTACGTTCGACAATCTTGTGGGCAATTCTGGTTAAAATTAGCTGACGGTCATAACGTGTGAGTCTGGGCTTATAGTTTGCGGCAATTTCAAACGCCTCTTTAACCTGTTCTCTACTGGCGCGAGGTACCGTGCCGACCAGTTCATTGTTGTAGGGGTTGAATACTTCTACAACTTTACCGGTATCACCATCCACCAGTTTACCGGCGATGCGCATTTTTTCGTGTCTGACCATCATGTTTGTACCTGAATATTTAGACGTGATTGGTGTGGTTTAAAGCCACATTAAAAATATCAAAATTGCGAAGGCTATGCTTCGCATCAAGGCCGTTTACCGGCTGACTGACAATGAGCGGAACGCGTTGTTCGGTAACACCACCATGCGAACGTAATGGTACCTCCAGCCCGGACAAATCGTGTCGATCTGCAGTTGTGCCGATGACGGTGTTTTTCGTCGACACCAGTATCAGGTCGCCCATGCGGTCATTTGCCAGTTCGAATTCCTTACAGCCCTGTAGATTGTCGTAAACCGCTTCCATGCCGGGGATTGATTTCAGTTCGCCAATTATCGATTCGATATCAGAATCCTCGGGCAGATAAACGGTCGCAAAAGAACCCAGTGCACCGTGATGAACCACATAAGGGTCTGTGATCGGAAGAATTACTCGTGCGGCTCCGGGGCTTAAAATTCGATCCATTTCATCCTGTAGATAAATCACATTGGGCGCACCGGAGTCATCGTGCTTGGCATTCATGCCGTGATCAGCAGTTAACGCGATCGTCGCACCAAGTGCATCGAGCTGTGCCCAGTACTTATCCATCATCGCATAGAACGAATTAGCACCTTCACTACCGGGCGCAAACTTGTGCTGGATATAATCGGTAGTTGACAGATACATCAGATCGGGACGTACACTTTCCATCAGCTTGACCCCGGCTGCAAAAATAAATTCTGAAAGCTCGGCGCTATATACCGAAGGAACCGGCATACCAACCATGTCTAGCACATTGTCGATACCATTTTGCTCAAGCGTTACCTGATCAGATTTTTCCGAGGAAAAACAGATTGCGCCATCGGTACCAAATTCCAGTTCGTTACCGAGTAAACGCCGCAACTTGTCTTTGGCGGTCACAATTGCAATCCTGGCGCCGGCATTCTGAAAAGCTTTGAAAATAGTAGGCGTACGTAGCAAGTCCGGCTCGTTCATCATGACTTCACGATCATTTTCACGGTCGTAATAAAAATTACCGCAGATACCATGAATTACCGGTGCGACACCGGTGACAATGGAAATATTATTCGGATTGGTAAAACTCGGCACCACGCAGAGCGAACGCAAATCCGCACCCTGACTTTCCACAACCTTTTTCATCCAGGGCATTACATCGGCTTCAATCGCCTTTTCAATATAATCGGGCTCAGAGCCATCGATACATACGACGACACAGGGTTGCTGTGGCCAACGATAGTCGCGACCGTTAACACTCACATTTAATTTAGTGGGATTCATTGGTGATTTATCAGGGTCTAAATGATTTAGGGCACTATACCTGTTTTTCTAGTATTGGTTTAAATCGATATTGTTTATGTATGATATTGATACTGGCTATACGATGAGGGGTGGGTAAGTTTTTATCACCGCTTCGCGGCTATGCCCACAGGCAAGGCTGTCAAGGATGATAAAAACTTACCCGGTTGTGGACTGAATCATTTCGATAAACGCATTGGTGACACGTAAATTCAGTCTTTCCTTCAGGCAGATTATATATTCCGCATGTATCAACTCAGCGTCACTCACCTGTAATGTGTGCAGTCGGGTATCGGCAACCAGTTCGTGCTCAGCAACGATACCGACACCGAAGCCTGCCGCAACGGCCTCGCGTACGCCTTCGCGTCCGGTAATTTCCATAACGTCATGCAATTGTCCGTCGATACGCCTGACCGCTTCTTCAAATATTGAGCGGGTACGCGACCCCTGTTCGCGCAAAATAATTCGCTGACCGAGTAGTTCTTGCATGCCGATTGATCTGCGATCGGCCCAGGCGTGACTTTCGTTAACAAACACCACCAGTCTGCCGGGTTCCAGCGGGATTGAAAACAGGCGGTCGTCGCCTTCGGGTATATTCGGCAGAAAGGCGATATCGCATCGACGTGACTCGAGCCAGGTCATCAGTTGTCTGGAATTTCCGTATTGAATGGAAATTTGAATACCCGGATAGAGACGCTGAAACTGAGCAAGAAGAGGCGTGACGATATACGGCGCGTCGGCTGCAACTAATAATTTTCCGGTGGTTAAAGCGCGTGCTGAGAGGAATAACTGTTCGACATCTTCCTCGTGACGAAATAACTGTCGGGTAATCACCAGAGCCGATTTACCTATGTCAGTGAGTTCTATATGACGGCCGTGGCGGATGAACAGCTTGAGGCCGTAGCGCTCTTCGAGTTCCTTGACCTGTCCAGACAGTGTCGGTTGCGTGATGTGCAGTACTTCAGCCGCACGTGTAAAGCTGCCCTGGGTTGCAACGGCATGGAAGGAGCGCAGATGGGCATGTGATATCGGCATTACCTATTCTAACCATAATCTATATCGATTTGATAGATGGTATTAAGCCGCGATATAAATCTCAACTACTATTAATCCCACAGGTTTTCGACATGACTTCTCCAGCCAGCTCACCAACCGGTGACCCTTATTTGCTAACTCCTGGTCCGCTGACAACTTCACCGACGGTTAAACAGGCCATGCTGCACGACTACGGCTCGCGTGATCAGACCTTTATCAACATAAATGCCAATATTCTGGATCGACTGGTAGTCATGGTCGATGGCGAAGACAGTCATGTCAGTGTGCCGCTTCAGGGTAGCGGCACTTTTGTAGTCGAAGCCATGATAGGAAACTTTATCCCGGCAGGTGGCAGGGCATTGATTTTAGTCAACGGCGCCTATGGGCATCGTATAGCTAAAATATGTGATTATTATCGACGCGACTACGTTATCCAGGAGAGTGCCGAAGATATCCCTGTGGATACCGAAGCACTGGATCAGACACTCGATAGTGATTCTACCATCACCCATGTAGTTATGGTTTACTGCGAGACAACTTCAGGCATTCTTAACCCGATTGAAAGGATTTCAGAAGTCGTCTCACGGCATGGTCGAGGTTTACTCATCGATGCCATGAGTGCTTTCGGTGCGTTACCACTAAGCAGTAGAAATATTGAATTCGACGCTGTAGTTGCTTCCAGTAACAAATGTCTCGAAGGTGCGCCCGGAATGGGTTTCTGTATCGCGCGACGGTCAGCCATTGAAAATACCAAAGGTAATTCACCGTCCCTGAGCCTGGACTTATACGATCAATGGCAGGCCATGAATAATAATAAACAATGGCGTTTTACACCACCGACGCATGTGTTACTGGCATTTAATCAGGCTATGAACGAATTCGATGAAGAAGGCGGGGTTGTCGGGCGCGGTGGGCGTTATCGTAAAAATTGCGATTATCTGGTTAGCGGCATGCGCGAGCTGGGTTTTAAAACCTTGCTACCCGACGAGCTACAGGCACCAGTTATCATAACTTTTCATATGCCGGCCAACGCGGAATTTGATTTTGATGCCTTTTATGAGGGGCTTAAGGAACAGGGGTATGTCATTTATCCGGGGAAGCTCACCGTTGCAGACAGTTTTCGAATGGGATGTATCGGGCGTCTTGATCAGACACATATGCAGGGTGCTCTGGACGCGGTAAAAAGCATACTGAATCAATTTGGTATTACTCGAGTGCAATCAGTTTAGCTGCTTTATACGACCCACGGGCTAAAAGAATGCGTGATTAGCCCCCATCATTTCATAATTGGCCCTATGTTTCGATAAATTTTGGTACTACTCCTTTTGTAAAATCGAATGATAAGGTAGACTTTAAATAATAATTAAAGAAAAACTATTAGCTGAGTAATTGTCTCCCGATATCTGAATGTATTCAGCCTGTGTATAAAATATCGGTGTATCGTGTTCAGCGCTTTATAAAAAAAGCAGGCAAAATCCGGCAAAGGTGCAAATCGCATCAGTTGCTGGCATTATAATTCTCACGCTTTATTAACCGAGGAGGTAAGTCAATGAGCGAAGAAATCAAAAAGTCCCCTGAACCAGGCCGTCGTAAATTTATCAAGGCGAGCACCGCTGCAGGTGTAGTCGCATCAGTGGGGCCCTGGGTCGTCAGTCCGTCAGTATTAGCGTCGTCCGGTGAAGTTAATTGCACCATCTGGACAGACTATATCCCGGCTAATGTTATCGCCGATTTTACCAAAGCTACCGGCATCAAGGTTAACTACAAGGAGCTTGGTTCGAACGAAGAGCTGATTAACCAGATGAAAGCCACCAAGGGTGCCGGTGTTGATCTGTGTAGCCCGACTAATAATCGTTCCGGGCAATGGTCGGCACTGGGCCTGTTACAGCCGTTCGATTACAATAAAATCACGACTCTGAAAAACGTTAATCCAGCGATGTTAAAAGTTGGCGATACCGAGTGGAATTTTGGTGGCAAAGGTTCACATTGGCTGCCGTTTGTGTGGGGTACCGAAGCGATTGGCTGGCGTACAGATCTATACAGCCCACCTGGTGGAACGCCGAGCTATGGAAACGTCTGGGACAAGGCTAACGAAGGCAAGACCATGATCCGTCCACATAGCGGTATGCTGGGTGCAGGCCTGTACATGGAAACTATCGGTGAACTGGCACCAGGCGACGTCTGGAAAGGTTATACCAGTGAAGACGAAATGCGCCGCGTATGGGGCAAGATCACCAAGTTCTGTATTGATCGCAAATCACAAATCAAGCTGTTCTGGAACGATACTGACAGTCAGAAGAACGGCCTGTTGAATGATGGTGTTATCGTTGGTCAAACCTGGGATGGCCCGGTATTGGCGATGAAATCACAGGGTGAACCTGTCACCTACCAGGCGCCGAAAGAAGGTGCTATGGCGTGGGTAGATAGCCTGGCGATGTCCTCGGGTGCGAAAAATGTTGAGCAGGCTTACGCACTGATCAATTATGTTTTCGACGCCAAGGTTGCCGGTAAGTCTATCGATACGCACGGTTATAACTCGGCGGTTCTGGGAGCGGACAAGTACACCGGTCCTGCATATAAGAAGAACTTCGCCGAGGCATATCCGGGTAACTCTCTGGCCAACCTCAATCCATGGCCTGCAGAGCCACAGTGGTATGCTGACGTTCGTACCGAATTTAGAAATAAGTTCGTTAACGCCTAATCAGCTAAAAACAGGTGCCCTCGACATTCGGGGGCACTTCTCTTTAGATTTATATTCGGGAAGGTTTCTGCTATGAGTGCGGATGTACAACTAGATGATGTCTGGATCAGGTTTCAGGACTTCGTTGCTGCACGCGATGTTAATATTCACATTAAAGAAGGCGAGTTTTTTAGTTTCCTGGGGCCTTCTGGTTGTGGCAAGACCACATTGTTACGTGCGGTCTCCGGGTTTCTGGAGCCTTCACAGGGCAAGGTTTTGATCGGTGGTAATGACATGGCAGGCATTGGCCCAAATAAACGCCCAACTGCACTGATATTTCAAAATCTCGCGTTGTTCCCATTAATGACGGTCTGGGAAAATATTGCTTTCTCTCTCGAAGTGCAGGGTGTGGGCAAGGCTGAACGCCGTAAAAGAGCGGAAGAATTACTCGAATTAATTGCGCTGCCAGGGCAGGGTGAGAAAATGGTCAACGAACTTTCCGGTGGCCAGAAACAGCGTGTAGCAATAGCGCGAGCGCTCGCAGCAGAACCCGATGTACTGTTGCTAGACGAGCCGCTTTCGGCGCTCGATCTCAAACTAAGACAGCACATGCGTACAGAATTACGCGCGATACAGCAACGAGTTGGTATTACTTTTATCTACATAACCCACGATCAGGGTGAAGCTTTGACCATGTCCGATAATGTGGCTGTTATGAGCCAGGGTGTGATCGAGCAGGTCGCCGATGGCAATACTATTTACGACCGACCCGAAAGCGCCTTTGTGGCGTCATTTGTCGGTGAAAATAATGCCTATACTGGTAAGGTTGAGACAGCCGACAACGACTATGTATCGGTAGCGACCGATTCCGGGCTGTTTCGGGTTAAGCATGGAAAGCGCAACGGTGAAGGGCAGTTGAAAGTTGGAGATAACGCCTACATTTTTGTTCGGCCTGAGTCGATAAAGTTTGACGATGACGCCAGTTCAGAAAACAGCTTTAAGGCTTTGGTGCGTCATCAGGAGTTCGAGGGTAACTTCTGGCAGGTTTATTTCGATCTCAGTAGTAACAATAAAAGTGTCAAGCTATCGATGGTCAACGATGGTGGCTCGGTAGGTCATGACGTTGGCACCGAGGTTAATCTTGGCTTCGACCCGGATCTGGGTATCGCTTTACCCGAGGGTACTCTGGCAGCTGGTGAGTAATTCATTATGGTTGAATACTGGCAAAACTTTTTTCGTAGGAATGGTACAACCTTAGCTATATCGTTGCTGTTTCTGGTCGGTATCTGGATGTTCATTATGATCGTCCTGCCGCAGTTGTTTATGCTCGATTTTTCGTTGCGCGCTAATGTACCGCCTCCACAGTGGGGTACCGATGCCCATGCTTATACCTTTGAGCATTATAAGTACATGCTTTACGGTAGCTCGCAGAGTACTGACTCTTATAACCTTGTCGATTTATCGGTTTTTGGGCGAACACTGCTGGCAGCTGTTTTTGTTACCCTGATTGACGTGATGCTGTGTTACCCGGTGGCCTATTACCTGGCGCATGTAGCACACGGTGGCTGGGGACGTTTGATGGTGATGTCGCTGATTATTCCATTCTGGGTCAACGAATTATTACGTGCCTTTGCGTTTAAGATTATGTTCGGCACAACCGGCATATTCAATGAGTTCTTTATGTTTATCGGGCTCTTCGATCAACCCTTTGATTTTATTCGCAGCAGTGTCGCGCTGTACTCGGGGTTGAGCTATGCCTATATCCTGTTAATGATTTTCCCGATTTATAACGCGGTGGAAAGTCTCGATAGAAACCAGATCGAAGCAGCACGCGACATGGGTTCTCCCTGGTGGCGTATACACTGGCGTATCGTTATTCCA